>NZ_JBQPRB010000007.1:0-97019 GCF_052266715.1 Jeotgalibaca sp. A122
CTGTTTATATACCCTCTCTAATGGAGCAATTGAAGGCGTTAATAATAAAATCAAGAACATTAAACGTTCTGGGTTTGGTTACCGAAATTATAGTCACCTGCGTGCGCGCATTCTCATCAGCTACCCCCCTAACAGCCAGTCGTTTTGAACCGAAGGCGCTACGGTATAAAGATGAAGTGTATCGACAAGGAGAAAAAGAAAAAGCCAAAGCGAAAAATTAATTCTCGCTTTGACTTTTATAGGGTCCACCAACACGATTTGACATAGAACCTTTTTTGTGGAGTGCAGCAAGAGCGTGTGCACGGAAACTCAGAATTTGAAAAGTGAGGTTCTTGGTTATCTGGTGTTGGTGAAGGAAATGCCCTCGGCCTGCGGGTTTGCTTGTGTACTGCCGTGGGACCGCCCTGAGCCTGTAGTCTCCGGGCTTTCCGAGAATAATACCTACCAACACCATAAATAATAAAACCAAAAGTGATTACTCACAGCCGTTTAATGGTCTGAGTAATCACTTTTTGCCTTGAACTGATTACTTAGAAGCTGAATTAGGTTTGAGTAATCACTTTTAACCTTTAATTGATTACTCAATAGGATATTCCGATTTGAGTAATCACCTAGAACGCCTTAACTAAGGGTGACCAAAAAGTTATGTTCATTCCTCACGGACTTTGATGCTTCTTAAACCTTATCTTGTCTAGATTTTAGTGAAAAATACGGCTGTTTGACGTATAATGGTGAAGTATGGATTTTTTAATTAATCGAGAGGAGGTAACAAAATATGAATGATCTAATTCAATTAATAAAAGATGAATATGGGATTCGTTTCAACGATGAAATGCTGTTACAGGAGGCATTTACCCATTCATCATATGTGAATGAGCATCGTCATCAAAAAATGAAGCATAATGAACGATTGGAATTTTTAGGGGATGCGGTTTTGGAAATAGTAGTTTCCGAGTTTCTTTTCCACTACTATTCAAGTTGGAGCGAAGGGAAATTAACCCGTTTACGTGCCCAGATTGTTTGTGAACCAAGCTTGGCCCAATTTGCCAACGACTGCCATTTTGATAAACATATTCGCCTGGGTAAAGGTGAAGAGAATATGAATGGCCGTAAACGTCCAGCACTATTGTGTGATTTGTTTGAAGCTTTCATCGGTGCTTTATTCTTGGATCAGGGAATGACAGCTGCAAAAAAATTTATCAAACAAGTTGTTCTTGATTCTATAAAAGAGGATGCTTTTTCACATGCGATGGATTACAAGACATTGTTGCAGGAAGAACTACAGAAAAATGGTGATATTTTAATCAAGTATGCCCTATTACTGGAAGACGGGCCTTCACACGCTAAACGCTTTGAAGTAGCAGTGCAGGCAAATGGTAAGGTGTTAGGACAAGGTTCAGGTACGAGTAAGAAGTCAGCGGAACAAGCAGCGGCACGCGTTGCTTACCAAAAACTGACGAAAAAAGGATAATCAGATCGGGAAAGGATGTTTTATTTGCATCTAGAAAGAATTGAAATGACGGGGTTTAAGTCTTTTGCAGATAAAACCGTTATCGAGTTTGATAAAGGCGTGACCGCTATTGTGGGTCCCAATGGCAGTGGCAAGAGTAATTTGTCTGAAGCTGTCCGCTGGGTATTAGGGGAGCAATCTGCCAAAAACCTGCGTGGGAAGAAAATGAATGATATCGTTTTTGCCGGTTCGCAATCGAGAAAACCGATTAATATAGCAGAAGTAACATTAGTATTTAATAACGAAGACCGCTCGCTCCCTATTGATTTTTCGGAAGTGAGTCTTACAAGGCGTATTAACCGAAATGGTGACTCTGATTGCTTCATCAATCGGAAGCCATGTCGCTTAAAAGATATTACAGATTTGTTGATGGATTCAGGCGTGGGTAAAGATTCCTTTTCCATGATTTCCCAAGGGAAAGTTGAACAAATTTTCCAGAATAAGCCCGAAGAACGTCGCGCAATATTTGAAGATGCTGCGGGAGTCGCGAAATATAAAAATCGTAAAACCAGTGCGCAAAGAAAATTAACCGAAACGATGGATCATTTGAATCGCGTTCAGGATATTTTACATGAAATTGATAATCAGTTGATTCCTTTAGGAAAGCAACGCGACACAGCCTTAGCCTATCAGGAAAAAAACACCCAATTGAGCAAAATTGAAATTGCACTGTTGGCTTTTGAAATTACTAACCTGAACAACCTATGGCAAGATTCGAAGAAAGAAATCGAAAGCTATCAGAAAAAAGTCGCCAATGAGGAAAAACAACAGATCAGTTTGAAAGAAGACCTCGCTGCCCTAAAACATAACGCATCATTATTTGATCGGGAGCTGAATGAGTTTCAGGATGAATATGTGGCGACTATCCGGAAAATTGAACAATTAGAAGGACAGAAGAATATTCTCGCCCAAAAAGCCAATTTTTCTGCAAAAAATAAAGAAGAGCAAGGACGGATTCTACAAGAAAAGCAAGATTTGATTGAGACGGAGACGCTTAAGGCAGAGGAACTTTCTAAAGAGTTGAAGGAAAAAGCATCCGTTCGTAAAGCTTTGCAGAGTGAGATAACCAGTTTATCAGATAAAGAAAAACAATTTTCTCAGGATAAGAATCAATGGCTACAAGAAATACGGGATACATACATTGAAAAGCTTCAAGTTCAGTCAATGAACAAAAATACTATTTTGCAAAATGAACGTGAATATGCACATCTTACAGAGCGAAATGCTGTTTTGATAAAAAGGCTTAAAGAACTAAAAGATAAAATCGAACAGTCTCAATCAGCCGTTGAAAGAGATACGCAAATTATTAAACAAAAAACATCTGAGCAAGCTAATACGGATAAAAAACTCCAAAAGCTTATGGAAACGCTGAATACTTCTGAAGCTACATTTGCTGAATATAATCGTCATTTGAATGAATTAGTACGCTCGATTCAACAAGCTGAAGCAAGACGTGAGAGTCAACAAGAGTTGGAAGATTCATACGCCAGCTATTACCAAGGTGTTAAGGAAATACTTAAACGTAAAGACGTTATACCAGGTATCCACGGACCGGTCGGTGAGTTATTCCAGGTTCCGGAAACCTATACTTTGGCTATTGATACGGCTTTAGGCAACGCCATTCAAAATATTGTCGTTGATAATCCGCAAACAGCCTCGAAAGCGATCCAAGTACTGAAAGCAAATCGCTTGGGTAGAGCGACCTTTTATCCCCTTACGGTCATCAAAGGACGGCAGATACCGGATTATGTGAAACATGACTTAAAAAACCAGCCCGGATTTATTGGGATAGGGTCTGAATTAATTTCATATGAACCGACTTATGCCGAAATTGCGGCTAATCTACTTGGTACGACTATTATTTCCCAAGACTTGGATTCCGGTTTGGCGATTGCTAAAAGCTTAGATAATCGCTTCCGAATTGTTTCCCTGGATGGTGATGTTATCCACGCTGGCGGCTCAATGACAGGGGGCGCCACTAAACGTCAACAAGGAAATTCCGTTTTCAGCCGCAAGAACAGCATTGAAAAACTGACGGTTTTCATTGAAGAAAAAACAAGGGAATACCAACAGTTGGAACAAAAACATCAAGGTCTCTCGGTAGAAGTTGAAGGAGCACAACAGCTGAAAGAAACGTTACAAAGTCAGACTCGTCAAGTTGCTTTTGAACTTGAAAAAGTCAAAGAAAACTTCAGTCGTGAGCAAGAGCTGCTAAAGGATTTACAAAAAGAATATGCTGCCGAGGTTTTTGAACAGAAACAAATCAATCAACAGCATGAAGAAGTTGAAACCATTCTCGCACAAGCACGGAAGCAAAGAGATAATTTGGCTGTTGAAGTTGAGCGATTAAAACAAGATATGGCCGATTCAACCATGAATGAAGAGGAACGCCAAAAGTTATTACAGAAGATCCAAAGTGAATTGAGTCAAAAGCAACAAGAATTAGCAGTATTAAAAGAGCAAGAAAAACAACTCCGCCGGGATATAGATGCAGCGCAGGAAATTATCAGTAAAGAAAAAATGACCATTCAGGCCATCGAAGAAAACATCGAACTTGTATCAAAACAAGAAACGAACGAATTCCAGACTGTTGAGGAAGTTTTACAAAGTTTGGAACAGGCCTACAAGCGTAAAGATGAACTCGATTCGGTTATGGATGATAAGCGTACGAAAAAACATAATCTGGATGAACAATCCGAAGCCAAGAACAATGAATTAAATCAATTATCTGCGAACATCCAGGCAGAATTGGAAAAATTAGCCAGATTTGAGAGTCAGGCTGGTCGGTTGGAATCATCCATCGATCATCATCTGAATCGGTTGAATGAGGCATATGGCTTGAATTATGAAGCTGCGGTAAGCACGTATACATTGACTATGCCAGAGACGGAAGCTAAAATAGCCGTTAATACCTTGAAAAAGGAAATAACCGACTTGGGGCCAATCAATATGGCTGCGATAGAAGAATATAACCGTATTGCAGAACGCTATGATTTCTTGAAGCAACAGCAAACGGATCTCCTGACCGCAAGGCAGTCGTTACTGGATACAATGGAGGAAATGGATGAAGAAGTGTCCCAACGCTTCTTAACCACCTTTAATGCAATTAAGGAACAGTTTGAAAAGACGTTTCCGAAATTATTTGGTGGCGGTAAGGCAACCATTGCGTTGTCGGACGAGAATAATATTCTGGAAACAGGAATAGAAATTATTGCCCAGCCGCCAGGAAAGAAACTTCAACAGTTAAGTTTATTATCCGGTGGGGAAAAAGCATTTACAGCTATTGCTTTATTATTCGCGATTATTGAAGTTTCGCCAGTGCCATTTTGTATCCTGGATGAAGTGGAAGCAGCTTTGGATGAAGCAAATGTCGTGAGGTTCGGGAAATACCTGGCCTCATTTGAAAAGGAAACGCAATTCATTGTGATCACCCACAGAAAAGGGACGATGGAAGAAGCGGATGTTTTGTATGGTGTGACCATGCAAGACTCTGGTGTTTCCCGCCTTGCATCCGTAAAATTTGGGGAGTACGAAGAAGAATAGGAGTATTTGAATGATTAAATTAATCGCACTCGATTTAGACGGTACTTTGTTAAGTACCCAAAAGAGCATTAGTGATGTAAATAAAGAAGCAATCCGTTTGGCAGTAGCCAAAGGTGTAAAAGTAGTCCTTTGTTCAGGGAGACCTTTACTTGGAATCAAGCGTTATGTCGATGAATTAAACCTTTTGGGTGCGGAAGATTTCTCTATCACCTATAACGGGGGGCTTGTGCAAAGAAACCATGACTCCAAGGTTTTATCGCAAAAAACATTGTCTTATCAAGACATCAAAACGATATATCAATTGAGCCAAGACTTGGCTTTGCCAATGAACATGCTTGATTTGAATTATGTTTATGAGCCTGCTTATCCGGTTGGACGAGAATCACTCTATCCAACTTTGATGAGCGCAAGTTTGCCATTTGTGGAACGAAGCATTGATTCTTTTGAGGACACCCATCAATTCAATAAAGTTGTCTTCTGTACCGATCCGGACTATCTGGATCAAGCTATTGCCCAAATTCCAGCAGCCTTCCATGAACAATTTTCTACGATGAAATCACGTCCTTTGCTTTATGAAATCATGCATCCAGAAGTTGATAAAGGGAGCGGAATTGCCCGCTTATGTGATTTAATGGGGTATACTGCAGATGAAGTGATGATATGTGGCGATGAAGAAAATGATTCAGCTATGTTCGATTATGCTGGTGTAGCCGTTGCAATGGGCAATGCCACTACAGCGATTAAAGAAAAAGCGACATTTATCACTAAAACAAATGATGAAGATGGCGTTGCTCACGCCATTCACCAATTTGTACTATAAAATAAAAAGGATGTGAGTGCTATGGGGTTATTTGATCGCATTAAACGTGCCTTTACCGGGGAAGATGTCACACAGGAACCGGTAAACGAAGAGAAGCGCATAGTCATTGATAAGTTCGATAAAGGGATGGAAAAAACCCGTAAAAGTTTTTCAGATAAAATCAATGAGTTATTTGCGGGCTTCCGGGAAGTGGACGAAGATTTCTTTGACGATTTAGAGGAAGTACTTATTTCTGCCGATGTCGGTTTTGATATGACCATCGCTATATCGGATGTTATCCGTGAAGAGATGCGTGTGAAACCAACACGTACGGGCGAGCAAGTCAAGAATTTAATTGTTGAAACCATGGTTGATATTTACGAAAAAGGTCAAACAGGTTTGCCAACAATCAAAGAAAATCCAGAAGGTTTAACAGTTGTTTTGTTTGTAGGTGTTAACGGTGTAGGTAAAACAACCACGATTGGTAAATACGCCTATAAATTGAAAAACGAAGGCAAAAAAGTCTTATTGGCTGCAGGGGATACTTTCCGTGCCGGTGCAATCGAGCAACTGGAAGTATGGGCTGAACGTGTGGGTGTGGATGTAGTGACTTCAAACGCTAAATCTGATCCTGCTTCAGTTGTATTTGATGCTTTGAAAAAAGGGCAATCAGGTAATTATGATTATTTGTTGATCGATACAGCAGGGCGGTTGCAAAACAAAGTTAACTTGATGAAAGAACTTGAGAAAATTAACCGGATCATTGAGCGGGAAATTCCAGGCGGGGCATCGGAAACGTTATTGGTTCTGGATGCAACCACCGGACAAAATGCCTTAATTCAAGCCAAACAATTTAAAGAGACAACAAATGTTACTGGCCTGATTTTGACTAAATTGGATGGGACGGCAAAAGGTGGGGTTATCCTTGCTATCCGTCAGGAAATGGAAATCCCGGTTAAGTTTGTGGGGTTGGGTGAAGGCATAAATGATTTACAGGCATTTGATCCTGAGCAATACATTTACGGACTTGTTAAAGATTTAGTTGAAAAGAAAGCATAGAATCCAGATAAGAGGTGGCAAAAGCCGTCTCTTTTTTCTGTTTTATATTGACTTTTCGCTATTTACTGGGTATTCTAAAGGGTGATGTAAAGTCTTTACCTTGACAGGTGAAGGGAGATAGGAGGCCGAAAATGGAACTTGAAAAAACAAACTATATGAATACTTTGTTTGAATTTTATGGTGTTTTGCTTACTACAAAGCAAAAAGGCTATCTCTCGCTTTACTATGGGGATGACTATTCACTTGGAGAAATTGCCGATGAATTTGAAGTAAGCCGCCAGGCAGTTTATGATAACATCAAACGGACCGAGAAAATTTTAACCGATTATGAAAACAAGCTACATTTGGTTGAAGATTTCTTGATGCGTCGCGAGTTATTGGACCAACTGAAAGTATACAATAGTGAAAAATATCCCAGTGATAATGAGCTAAGTAGAATGATTCATCAACTAGAATCAATCGACGAGTAAATAAAAAGGATGTGAGCGATAGTATGGCATTTGAAGGTTTATCTGAGCGTCTTCAGGGCGCAATGACAAAAATTGGCAAGAAAGGTAAGATTACCGAAGCCGATTTAAAAGAAATGATGCGTGAAGTCCGTCTTGCTTTATTAGAGGCCGACGTTAACTTTAAAGTAGTAAAAGATTTCGTTCGTAAGGTAAATGAACGTGCGTTGGGATCAGACGTGTTGGAATCTTTATCACCGGCACAACAAGTTGTAAAAATCGTAAACGAAGAGTTAACCGAGTTGATGGGTGGCGAACAAGAACCATTTATTTTCTCGAAAAAACCACCGACAGTTGTGATGATGGTTGGTCTTCAAGGGGCAGGTAAAACAACAACTGCTGGTAAATTAGCCAATTACATGAAGAAACGCGAAAACAAGCGTCCGATGTTAGCAGCAGCTGACGTTTATCGTCCAGCGGCAATTGATCAATTGCAAACGATTGGGAAGCAACTTGACTTTCCTGTCTATGCAAAAGGTACAGAAGCCAATCCAGTTGATATTGCCCGAGAAGCGGTAGAAGAAGCACGCATGACAGGTCGCGACCTTGTCATCATTGATACGGCAGGTCGTTTGCATGTTGACGAAGTTTTGATGACTGAATTGCAGAATATTAAAGCTGCGATTCAACCGGATGAAATTCTGTTTACTGTTGATGCCATGACAGGTCAAGACGCTGTTAACGTAGCACAATCCTTTAATGAGCAACTTGGTATAACCGGGGTTATCCTGACTAAATTGGATGGGGACACACGTGGTGGTTCTGCTTTATCCATTCGTTCTGTAACAGGAAAACCTATTAAATTTACCGGACAAGGCGAGAAACTTGATGATATCGAGCCGTTCTATCCCGACCGTATGGCTTCTCGAATCTTGGGAATGGGTGATATGCTTACCCTGATTGAAAAAGCACAACAAGATTTTGATGAAGACAAAGCGAAAGAAATGGCAGAGAAAATTCGTGAAAATACATTTGATTTCAACGATTTTATCGACCAAATGGACCAAGTAACAAGTATGGGACCTCTGGAAGATTTATTGAAGATGATTCCAGGTATGAGTCAAGTACCAGGCCTTGACCAGATGAAAATTGATCCAAAAGACATGGCACACATGAAGGCAATTGTTCTTTCCATGACCAATGAAGAACGTGAAAATCCTGATATGTTATCCCAAAGTAGACGTCGTCGGATTGCGAAAGGTTCAGGCCGTAATTTAGCGGAAGTAAACCGCTTGATCAAGCAGTTTAATGAATCCCGTAGCATGATGAACAAGATGTCTAAAGGGAATTTTAGTGGCTTGGAAGGCTTGATGGGCAACGGGCCAAAAGGCAAATTAGGCCAATTGGCAATGAAACAAATGTCCCGGAAAATGGGCAAAAAGAAGAAAAAGAAAAAAAAATAACCCTGTAAAGAAAAAATACTTTACAAGCTTATCTTAAACTGGTATTATATCATTTGTGAGATTTAGAAATTGGAGGTGTATTTAAGAATGGCAGTAAAAATTCGTCTAAAACGTATGGGTTCTAAAAGAAATCCTTTTTACCGTGTGGTTGTAGCAGATTCTCGCGCTCCACGTGACGGTCGTTTCATCGAAAAAGTAGGTACTTACAACCCAGTTGTAGAACCAGCTGAAGTAAAATTTGATGAAGAACTAGTATTGAAATGGTTGGCTAATGGTGCACAACCTTCTGATACAGTAAGAAACCTACTTTCACAAGAAGGTATCATGAAGAAATTCCACGATTCCAAATCAGCTAAATAAGCTATTCGGTAAGTAGTCAGTAGCATTGAAATTACCAAAAGGATGGTGGATTACATGCCTGATATTAAAGAATTGATTCTAACCATGATTACACCGCTCGTTGAAAACAAGGATGAAGTTTCAATTGAAATTAAAGAGACCAATGAG
Source organism: Jeotgalibaca sp. A122 (assembly GCF_052266715.1). NCBI lineage: Bacteria > Bacillati > Bacillota > Bacilli > Lactobacillales > Carnobacteriaceae > Jeotgalibaca > Jeotgalibaca sp. A122. Next base: position 9,328 of record NZ_JBQPRB010000007.1, read on the forward strand.
TTTTTTGAATATCATTTGAAAGTCAATCCTGAAGACGTCGGTCGCGTCATTGGTAAACAAGGACGTGTTGCGAAAGCAATTCGGACAATCGTATACAGTGTACGAACAAAACAATCCAAGCGTGTTCGCCTCGTCATTGACGGCGGCAACAACTAAAGAGCGTTTGTAAAACACTTGTCAAACATACAAAACAAAGCGGACATTCAATGTTATAGTTGATCTGTCCCTTTTTTTGTATCAAAATACCGGGAAAGAGGTGGAAGCATGGAACAATATTTTAGTGTCGGTAATATTGTAAATACCCAAGGACTAAAAGGTGAGGTCCGTGTCATTTCTGTCACAGATTTCGCTGAAAAAAGATATAAAAAAGGTTCCAGTTTGATGCTGTTTCAAGAAGGTAAAGAACCTATTGAATTAATTGTAAAAAGCCACCGTAAACATAAAAATTTCGATTTGCTGACGTTTGAAGGTAAAAACCGAATTGAAGATGTTGAGATATATAAAGGCGGTACATTAAAAGTTGCTGCCGATGCTTTACATGATCTTGATGAAGAAGAATTTTATTTCCATGAAATAATCGGTTTGGAAGTGAAATTAGAATCAGGCGAAGTTCTTGGTAAAATTAAGGAAATTCTTCCATTAGGTTCAAATGATGTTTGGGTTGTTCAAAGAAAAGGTAAAAAAGATTTACTATTGCCTTATATCAAAGATGTCATCCAGGAAGTGAATGTGGCTGAAGGATATGCTGTGGCAACCCCATTGGAAGGAATGCTGGAAGAATGAGAATTGATGTACTGACACTTTTTCCTAATATGTTTGAAGGCCCCATGACGGATTCAATCATTGGCAAGGCTGCCGAAAAAGAAATCGTTACAATCGAAACGACAAACTTTCGTGAATTTGCTGATAACAAACATAAAACCGTTGATGATTATCCATTTGGTGGCGGAGCCGGTATGTTGCTGAAAGCACAACCAATTGTGGATGCCATTGGCAACATCGAATCAAAGTATCCTGAAACAAAAAAACGGATTATATTGATGGATCCAGCTGGGAAAAAATATGATCAGGCTTTAGCTGAGGAATTGGCCCAAGAAGAGCATTTAGTTTTCATTTGTGGCCACTATGAAGGTTATGATGAACGCATAAAGGCGTTTATCACAGATGAAATTTCAATCGGGGATTTCATTTTAACGGGCGGAGAGCTAAGTGCTATGGTTATCATTGATAGCGTTGTGCGCTTACTTCCGGAAACGTTGGGCAACACGTTGTCTAATCAGACGGATTCTTTCTCAACGGGATTGCTGGAACATCCGCAATACACGCGTCCACGCGACTTTCGTGGAATGGAAGTACCTGACGTTCTGGTCAGCGGAAATCATGCGAAAATAGCGGAATGGCAAGACAAAGAATCATTGCGCAAAACATGGCTAAAACGCCCGGATATGCTGGATTCTATTGTGTTAACCAAGCAACAAGAGAAATGGTTGGAAGAATTTAAAAACGAAGAAAAATAATAAGTTTGTCAATGAAAAACACTTTACAGGTCTTTATAATTATGATAAACTCTTACGAGTGGACGGGAGACTGTCCCAAGATAACGATATTCCGCTGATAGGTAAAAGACTATGCATGAATATTTGTTGGAAGGAGAAATAGATATGAATCTAATCGATAAAATTACTCAAGAACAACTACGTAGTGACATTCCTGAATTCCGTCCTGGAGATACAGTACGTGTACACGCTCGTGTTGTTGAGGGTGAGAGAGAACGTATCCAACTTTTCGAAGGCGTTGTAATCAAACGTCGTGGTGTTGGAATCAGCGAAACTTATACAGTTCGTAAGATTTCTAACGGTGTTGGAGTTGAACGTACTTTCCCAATCCACACTCCACGTGTTGCTAAAATCGAAGTTGTTCGTTTCGGTAAAGTACGTCGTGCAAAATTGTACTACTTACGTGCATTACACGGAAAAGCAGCTCGTATTCCAGAACGTCGTCGTTAATACGAATTCAACATCAAAGAGCCAGTTCGCTGGCTCTTTTTGTTTTATCCTGATTATGCTATACTTGATTAGTAAAAAGGAAGGGAGCTAATATATTGAAAATTTTAGAAGAAATCGAAAAATTATTTGCTGAAAAAAAATTACCCTTAAAAAGACAAGAAATTCCTAATAATCAATCTCTTTATCAAGGGACATTCCAGATCGCTCCAGGTAAACGTGTCCCGTTTGGCGTTGTAATTGTCAATGGTGAGGATATGGTCGATTTCCAAATCAGCTTTAAACGATTGGCCTATTTAACCAACTATGCAGATAAAGATAAAGTTTTGGAAGTAATGAATGAATTAAACAATACTAAAACTTTTTACTATAGAGTATGTCTGGCCGGAGACGGTGAGATTTATATGAAAGCAATGGGGAAAACGACGGAAGACGTTCGTCCTTTATATGAACAACTCGTTATTGGTTCCAATATTGCAAAACTGGTTGTAGAAGAAATTGAAAAAATAATTACTCCCGTTGCGGAATAAACGATAAAAAAGCGAGGGTGAGACAAAAAGTCTCACCCTCTTTATATACTATTTTTTATGGAAAATGAACGTAGCATCCTCAACTTCGTCATGGAATGTAAGTTTATTTTCATCGATTTTTGTAATGGTAATATTGTATCCGAACTTATCTTGAAGTATCAGCAGATTTTGTTGGGAATCTTTGCGAATCAATTGGATGGGGAGATCATTAAGATATACGCTTGCATCATCCTTGACCATCAAAACAGTATCTTCGTCGGATATCCATTCACCTGCTAAGTCAAAGAGAGAAAGTGGTTTGTGGGACGTCGCTTTTGTTTTCGGACTATTCATTTTTGCTAAAAAAGGTGTGATACCGATAAAAAGAGAGAGTATAACCAATAATTGTTTGCGTATCATTTTAAAATTCACGTCATCGTCATCCTTTTCAATTCATTCTAGCTAAGTATATCTTTTTTTTTTGAAAATACTAGGGATGGAATAATACAAAATGATTACAAATTATTTTTATTTTTTCATTGCAGTTCCAAATGGTGCATGCTATTCTAACTGTAACACAAATGAGAGAAAGATTAAAAAAGACAAAACAAAGAGGTAATCAAATGAAAGTTGTAAAATTCGGCGGAAGCTCTTTAGCGAGTGGAACGCAATTAAAGAAAGTATTAGCAATCATAGAGAATGACCCAACAAGAAGAATTGTAGTCGTATCTGCTCCAGGAAAGCGTAATTCTGAAGATACGAAAGTAACAGATCAGTTAATTGCTTTTGCGCAAGCGATAATCAATGATGAAGATTATGGCCAAGTTTACACCAGTATATTGAATCGCTATCAAGAAATCGCGGACGAACTGGGATTGCAGTCGGATGTAATGACAATGATAAAAAAACATTTTCAAAAATTATTGGCAACTTCATTCAGAAGTCCGGAGCTCTTGGAAGATGCTTTTAAAGCCAGCGGAGAAGACAATCACGCAAAATTGATAGCTGCTTATTTTACAGAATCTGGTTTGAAAGCTCGATATGTAAATCCAAAAGAAGCGGGTATTTATGTAACAAGCCAACCTGGAAATGCAAGTATTCTGCCAGAGTCTTATAATTATTTGTATCGCTTACGTGAATTCGAAGAGGTCCTTATCATACCTGGGTTCTTCGGTTATAACGAAAGAGAAGAAATAATCACTTTTTCTCGTGGGGGATCGGATATTACGGGAGCGATTGTCGCAAACGGTGTAAAAGCAGACTTGTACGAAAACTTTACGGATGTAGATGCTATTTATGCTGCTAATCCCAACCATATAAGTAATCCAGAGAAAATCCACCATCTCACGTATTCAGAGATGCGTGAACTTTCATATTCGGGTTTCTCTGTTTTCCATGATGAAGCATTGCAGCCAGCTTTTAATGCAAGCATTCCTGTGCATGTAAAAAACACCAATAGACCAGATGGTGAGGGAACCTTGATTACCCGGACACGGCCTAAAAACAAACGTATTTTATCGGGAATTGCGAGTTCATCCGGGTTTGTCAGTATCCATATTACGAAATATTTGATGAACAGGGAACTCGGTTTTATCCGCAAACTTGCTCAGATATTTGAAGAATTAAGTCTAAGCATTGAACACATTCCTTCAGGTGTTGATGACATGACGATAGTATTGCGCCGGGCTCAATTAACTCCTGGCAAACAAGCTGCGCTCTTATATCGTCTTCAAAATGAGCTAAAAGCGGATGATGTCCATATGGAAGCAAATCTTTGTTTGATTATGCTGGTTGGTGAGGGAATGGTTTCCTCGGTTGGTACTACGGCGCGTGCAGCCCAAGCGCTGGCAGATGCTGGAGTAAACCTGATAATGATTAACCAGGGTTCTTCAGAAATCAGTATCATGTTTGGTATCGAAGAAGACCAAGAAGCAACGGCAGTGAAAGTTATTTATGATGCATTTTTCAAGGATGAAGATTCGAATTCGATTTAGTTCTATTTGGATAAATAGGAAAAAAAAGCTGAATATGTTATATTAGACGTAGTAAATAAATCTTAATTCAAGATTTAAATTTATTAAAGGTGGCGTTCGATATGTTTAACTTTTTTAAGAAAGACAAAAAAGAAGAACCAGTTTTTGAAAAGAAAAACCTATATGCACCGGCAAATGGTCGTGTAGTTCCCGTAACTGAAGTCGCTGATCCAGTTTTCTCCCAAAAAATGATGGGTGACGGCTATGCAGTTATTCCTACAGATGGCGAAATTTATTCTCCAGTTGAAGGAAAAGTATTGAGTGTATTCCCGACAAAACATGCGGTGGGAATTCAACTGGACAACGGCCTGGAAATTTTATTGCACATGGGGCTGGACACGGTTGAACTGAATGGAAAACCTTTTGAAACGCATGTCAAAGAAGGCGATACTTTAACTGCTGGTACACATGTTGCGACATGTAACTTGGATGCGTTAGCAGAGGCAGGAAAAGACAGTGCGATGGTTGTTGTTATTACGAACATGGACAAAGTTCAATCATTTGAACTAACTGCAAGCGGCGTCGTGAAGGCGCAAAGCGTGGTTGGAACTGTGCTACATAAATAATCACATAAAAAAACAGTTACTAGCCTGGGCTAGTAGCTGTTTTTTGTTCCTTCATTAATATTTAATGCATACGCATTCTGGTCCATGTACATCTTTTTGAAGTAAGCTTAAAGTACCATTCTCAGCATCCCGGCTAAAAAGTGTTAAATTATCTGAGTCTTGGTGACCAACAATCACATAAGCTTCATCGGGAGAGAGGTTAAAATCACGAGGTGTTTTTCCTTCTGTCGGGATGTATGTAATGAGAGAGAGAGAATAGTCTTCCTCAACTTTATAAACGACAATGGAGTCATGGCCACGATTTGAAGCATACACGTATTTACCATCCCGGCTGATACGAATAGCTGCACCGCTATTAAAGGTTGTATGGCTCTCGGGAATCATTGAAATTCGGCTTTGATAGGTTAAGCTGCCGTCATTCTCGTCGTATTCTAGAACCTCAACTTCGCAACTTAATTCACCAAGAAGGTAAACGGTATGGCCGTTTGGATGGAAAACGAGATGACGTGGCCCTGTACCAGGATGGGCTTGGTAACGCGCTACTTCTGATAATTTGCCTTCATCAGAAACAGTATAACTATAGACTCCGTCTGTTCCCAAATCGCAAACCATCAGATATTTTTTGTCAGGCGTGTAATCGGTATAGTGAACGTGAGGAGCATCCTGGTTTTCATGGACGCTACTGCCTTCATGCTTGACGCGATCCAGTAGTTCCATGCCATCTTCAGATTCTTTATAAACCGATACGTAACCTGCGTGATAACTGGCTGTAAATAATAATCCGCGTTCTTCATCCAAAGCAATGTAACAAGGTGCACTTGCTTCAGAAGCGTTCGATGACCGTTTTACATACTGGCCATCTTCTTGGCGGGTAAAGGCCGTCAGACCGCCACCATTTTCTTCTTTGGAGATAGTGTACATCGAACTTTTATCAGCATTGAAAGTAAGGTAAGTAGGTGAATCTACTTCCGCAATCAACTTATAGTCTGTTAACTCGTGTTTTTCTGTATCAAGCGTAATTTGATGAACGCCTTTACTTTCGCGTTTTGTATAAGAACCTAAGTATAAAGTATGTGCCATATGAGATTTCCTCCTAAAATATTTTTTACTTAGTATAAGTATAACAAACAAAGCACGTTTTGAAGATTAGATATGCTAAAATGAAAGTATCAATTTTAATGAAGGAGTCATTCGATGAAAAGTAAAGTAATGCATATAGGTAAGGATGCAATAAGCACAAATGAACGGATTTTGGTTCTTTTTGGTGAAAATGCGACGGAAGCAATCCGTGATGTTTCAATTTTACAAGCATTTGAAGAGGAAGTATCTGCTTTCGTATTTCATATAAACGATGAAGTTCACTTCGGAGACCAAATCTATACCGTATCCTACGTGGGGGAGAATGTTGGTGCGAATTTAGTGGAATTGGGGCACGTAACTTTTGTTTTCGATGAATTCGATCCGGAACATTTCATTGAAACAAGCGTTTATTTGACTCCACATCAGTTACCTAAAATAGAGCTGGGAATGATGATACAATACGTATCAAAAAAACAATAAGAATGTAGGGGATAGCTTATGGCAAGAAATTTAGTTCGTCAAAGACGATTATCCTGGTTTGAAAAATGGATTCTGAACAATAAACTCGTAACGTCATTATTGATTATCCTACTGGTTATGCTAATCCTGCTTGTTTTTTCTAAAGTCTCATACATGTTGCAGCCAATAGGAAGTTTCTTTAGTATTTTAGGTTTTCCTTTGGTTTTGAGTGGTATTCTCTATTACCTCATGAATCCCTTTGTTCAATGGGCAACTAATAAAGGTATGAACCGTGTTCTTGCAATTGCGATTGCATTTATTGCTTTAGTTATTTTGGTGATTTGGGGAATTGCTATTTTGATTCCTGTAATCCGTGATCAAACATTAGGATTTATAGAGGATTTCCCACAGTACTGGGTGACAATCAACAACATGTTCCTTAACCTTTTCAATTATGATTGGTTCGTCGACATTCAACAACAATTCACTGATTTCAATACCGATATTTTAAATTATATTACCGAGTGGGCCAATAACTTTTTAGCTAATACGGGTTCGTGGCTAAGTGGTTTTGTTGGTATAGTAGCCAACGTGTTTGTAGGGCTGATTACTATGCCAATCATTTTATATTATTTATTGAAGGAAGGGGAAAAGTTTCCTCAAGCTATTTTACGCCTCATTCCTAACCGCCACCGTGATTCCTTAGGGGACTTGATGACTAAAATCAATTTACAGGTAAGTCAGTATGTTCGGGGACAAATTATCGTGGCAACGTTTGTCGGAATTATGTTTGTAATCGGTTATTCTATTATTGATTTAAATTATGGAATTGTCTTGGGGATTACGGCTGGCTTTTTGAATATCATTCCTTATTTGGGATCGTTTATCGCAATGGTTCCGGCGATTTTTGTAGCGCTGGTAGATTCGCCCTGGATGTTGATTCAGGTCTTGATAGTTTTCAGTATTGAACAGTTTATAGAAGGGCGGGTCATCTCACCGCAAGTATTGGGGAGTAATTTATCAATCCATCCGGTTACAATCATGATTGTACTCCTTACAGCTGGGAAATTATTTGGAATTGTGGGATTCGTTTTAGGGATTCCCGGATATGCTGTTTTGAAAGTGATTTTTATGCATGTTTTTGAATGGTATAAATCTGAATCCGGTTTGTATCATGAGGATGATGATGAGAAAGAAGAGGAATCCTTTATCGAAACGGAAGAAATATAACGGATTTAGAGTGAGCTGGGACATGGGTCCTAGCTTTTTTATTTCATAAATCTTAAATTGTTGACTTGGGTGACAGGTTGTCATATAATTGTAAAAGTCTTATTCAAGAGAAAAGAAGGTGAAGAAGTGCCCAAACAAACTTTTTTTAACTTGCCAGAAGAGAAAAGAGAGCGGTTGTTAAAAGCGGCTTATCAAGAATTTTCTCGCGTCTCTCTCGATGAAGCTTCAATTAATGTGATCATCCATGAATCTGATATTTCACGAGGAAGTTTTTATCAGTATTTCGAGGACAAAGAAGATTTATATTTCTACTGCGCACATTTACTGAAAAAAGACGAAAAAGAGCAGGTTGATAATTGTTTTAGAGAAGCGAATGGTAATTTAATTGAAGGGTTGAAACGAACATTTGATTACTTATATGACACCTATATGAGCGGACCAAATAAAGATTTTTACCATCATTTTTTTGTAAATATGACCTATCGTAGAAGTCGGAATATTTATGAGGAGGAAAATCATAAAAAGCAGCATGCACACAAGCATGTATACACGGATTTGATTGCAATTCTCGATCTGACCAAGTTAAATTTTGCATCAAATCAAGAACTGCAAGAATTTTTACAATATACATTTCAAATGATCCATTGGACAATTGCACGCGTATTTCTGAAAAACTTATCCAAAGAAGAAGCACGCCGCGATGTCAACCAACGTTTATCGTGGTTGGAAAATGGAATCATAAAAAAATAAGGGAGGCTATCTAGTTGCTAAAACTAATTAAACGAATTTCATGGAAAGCAATTGCAGGTTCCATATTATTTATCATTATTCAAGTATTTGCAGAGTTGAATCTGCCAAACATGACTTCCAACATCATTAACGATGGGGTTGCTACAGGAGATGTTGACTTTATTTGGCGTGCTGGTGGCATTATGCTCCTATTGACGCTTATCACGGTAGTTGCTGCCATTTGTGGCGTTTATATTTCCGCTCGCGAATCACAAAGAGTGGGTAAACAATTGCGTTCAGAAATTTATACAAAAGTTATGTCTTTATCCAAAGATAAAATTGATAAAGTGGGTCAAGCTTCGTTAATCACGCGATCAACCAATGACGTGGAACAAATCCAATTTATCTTCATGTTGATGCTTCGCATGATGATGTTTGCACCCATCATGGGTATTGGGGCAGCTGTTCTGTCATATACACTAAGCCCGGATTTGGCTAGTATTTTCTTTATATCCGTGCCGATACTGATTGTTTTATTAGCCATCATTATGGGATCGGCTGTTCCTATCTTCCGGAAGATGCAAGAAAAAACAGACCGTTTGAACTTGATTTTCCGTGAAGGCTTGACTGGCGTACGTGTTATCCGTGCCTTCAACAAAAGTAAATATGAAGAAGAACGCTTCAAAGCTGCAAATGCGGATTATATGCAAAATAACGTAAAAGCCATGACGATCACAAGTTTGTTGATGCCCGTTTTAACCCTGGTATTAAGTGGAACAAATATTGCGATTATTTTGACGGGTGGCGAGTATATTGCAATCGGAAGTATGCCGGTAGGTAACTTGGTTGCTTTTATTAATTATTCCGCGATGTTATTGTTCAGTTTCATGATGTTATCAATGATGCTTACCATGCTTCCACAGGCACAGGTGTCAGCTGCCCGTATTAATGAAGTGTTGGAATTGGAAAGTACTATATTGGATGGAACGAATCATTTTGATGGGAAAAGCATTAATGAAGAAAACATTCAATTGCGTTTTGATAATGTTACTTATCAATTTCCAGAAGCAGAACGTCCTGTTTTAAAGAATCTAGACTTTGAAATGAATAGAGGTCAAACCCTAGCGATTATTGGTGGGACTGGTTCCGGTAAATCAACAGTAGCGAATTTAATTATGCGCTTCTACGATGCTTCAGAAGGCGGCGTTTACTTAAATGGTAAAAATCTGCGTGATGTAACCCAACATGATGTTCGTGAGCGGGTTTCTTATGTGCCACAAAAAGCAAATCTATTCTCGGGAACAATCCGTTCCAATATGTTGGATGGCAATGAAAACGCAACGGATGAAGAAATGTGGCGTGCATTGGAAATTGCTCAAGCTAAAGATTTCGTAGCAGGATTAGAGGATGGCCTTGATCATATTGTCGAGCAAGGTGGAACGAATTTCTCTGGTGGTCAACGACAACGTTTATGTATTGCGCGCGCAATCATAAAGGAACCAGCTGTCTATGTATTTGATGATTCATTTTCTGCTTTGGACTTTAAGACAGATGCCGCTTTGCGGAAAGCCTTATTATCTGAAATTACCGATGCTATTGTTGTCATTGTGGCACAACGTATCAGTACAGTACGCGACGCTGATTTAATTGTTGTTTTAGAAAATGGGGAAGTTGTCGGCCAAGGGACTCATGATGAGCTTGTAGCTGAAGACAATGAAACTTACATGGAAATCATGAATTCACAGTTTAGGGAAGGTGAAGGTCGATGAGAAACGCAGGACCACAGGTAGCAGCGAAGCCAAAAGATTTCATGGGATCGGTTAAGCGCCTTTTTAATTATATGTCGGTAAGAAAATGGTTGATGTTGGGAGCATTCCTCCTCTCAGCCATCGCGACTGTTTTTCAAATTTTTACGCCTAAAATTCTAGGTTCAGCAACAACCGTTATTTTTGACGGTTTTAGCCAAGGGATGGTCAATGGTCGATATCCGATTGATTTTCCTGCCATTCACAAAATTTTGATCTCAGTTGCGATTTTATATGTATCCAATGCTGTGTTACGGTACATTGCACAGCTGACACTGGTGCGTGTGGTACAATCTACGGTATTTGATTTACGCCAAGATTTTAAGAACAAGATGACGCGCGTTCCGGTTGAATACTATGATACCAATAGTAACGGTGATATCATGAGTCGGGCCATCAACGATGTTGATAATATTGCCCGCCAGCTTGTGCAAACGATAAATCAAACAATCATGAGTATTGTTCAGTTTTTTGGTATCTTGATCATGATGCTGACGATCAGCTGGAAACTAAGTTTGGTTGCTTTGTTGACTGTTCCTTTGAGTGCTTTCATCATCTCACGCATTGCTCCAAGATCACGCAAACTATTTAAAAAGCAACAAAAAGAACTGGGGCAGTTAAATGCTCATATTGAAGAAACATTCGCAGGTCATACTGAAATTGTAAGTTTTAACCGTGAAGAACATGCTACAGAAGTTTTTGATGTTCAAAATGACAAATTGTTTGGCATTTCCTGGAAAGCGCAATTCCTTTCAGGGATATTGATGCCACTCATGAATATGGTAAAAAACTTGGGCTACGTCATCGTTGCTGTTATGGGTGGTATCGATGTAGCGAACGGCTCGTTACTTTTAGGGGATGTACAAGCATTCTTAACCTATACAAACCAATTCTCAGAACCTATGAAACAATTGACAAATATTATGAATACCATTCAGTCTATTGTAGCTTCTACTGAGCGTATTTTTGAAGTGTTGGACGAAGCAGAAATGCTGGATACTTCCACTGACGAACCGATTGTTGAAACTGATGATAAATTGACGTTCGAGCATGTTCGTTTTGGTTATGCAGGTCAAGATGATTTGATGACAGATTTCAATTTGAGTGTTAAACCCGGTCAAATGGTTGCAATTGTGGGGCCTACTGGCGCAGGTAAATCAACAATTATCAACCTATTGGAACGCTTCTATGATGTCAGGGGCGGTAGCATCAAGTTAGAGGGAGAAGACATTCGTAACATTGAACGTGAAGATTTAAGAAGACGTTTTGCGATGGTTCTTCAAGATACTTGGTTATTTAACGGGACTATTTTTGACAACATCAAGTATGGTGCTCATGAGGATGTCAGTGATGAAGATGTTTACCGAGCTTCTAAAATGGCCCACGCGGATGAGTTTATCCGGACGCTGCCAGAAGGTTACAATACAATTTTGAATGAGGATGCCAGTAATATTTCTCAGGGACAACGTCAATTATTGACAATTGCCCGTGCATTTATTACCGATCCAGAAATCTTGATTCTCGATGAAGCAACTTCAAGTGTTGATACACGTACAGAAGTATTAATTCAAAGAGCTATGCGCCGATTGCTCGAAGGTCGGACCAGCTTTGTGGTTGCCCACCGATTATCCACGATTCGTGATGCCGACAATATCATTGTCATGAACCATGGTGATATCATCGAAACCGGCTCACATGATGAATTGATGGAATTAGGTGCTTTCTACGCAGGCTTATATAACAGCCAATTCTCTGACGCATCTTAATAACTGATTTGAGGCTAAGACATTTTGTCTTGGTCTTTTTTTGTAGATTAAACGAGAGCGGATGACTGAGTTGCGGCGTTGCCAGGGGAAATTTATTTAAACGCCGCACCGAGCCCCTCAAATGCGGCGATTAAATAAAACAGGCGTTATAAACGCCGCATTTACACAAAAAAAGCGGCGTTAAGCACATCGAAATATTTTAAACGCCGCACTTATAGCTTCAAGTGTGGCGTTTAAAATAGATGTTGTTCATTAAAGCCGCACCAAAATAAAAATTTACATCTTACTGCAAAGGTGTTATACTTGTTATATAACAAACGAACAGGAGGTGCTGATATGATTATCGAAATTGAACCAACCAGTTCAACGCCTATTTATCTGCAAGTCATGTTCCAGATTAAAAAAGCAATTGTTCAAGGATACGTTTCTGCGGGGGATAGCTTGCCAAGCGTGCGTTCATTGGCTTCAGAACTAGGGATAAATATGCATACCATCAATAAAGCCTATAACTTATTGACCGACGATGGCATCTTGGTTAAATCCCAAAAGGGCTATTTTATCCAGGATGATTTCCAACGGACCGTAAGTGAAGAAGTAAGGAATGAGATGAAGGGACGTCTAGAAACGTTGATTGTGGATGCTTATATTCATCAATTATCTGAGAATGAAATAGAAGCATGGACAAAAACAATTATGGAAAATTTGAAGAAAGGGGAGAAGCCGAATGTGGACTTTTAGTATTTTTATGTTTTTAATTATGATTTTGATGGGATTTTCAATTGGTTTGACGCCATTATTCAGTCGCCAATCCACGCCATTTGGTGTCGGTATCCCTGCTGAGAAACAAACAGATTCTTTTGTTGAAACCCGTAAGAAACGTTTTGCGATTCTTAATGTGGTGATTAGTGTATTATTGGGCCTGCCACTCTTTATTGCTCCTTTTATTCAAGATACTAAAGAATCTGAGATGATTGTGGGTGTCTATCTAACGGTAGCGATGTTTGTCTTCATCATCATCTCTTTCTTGTTGCAATTAAAGTATCGCCAAGAACTTCTGCGTTGGAAAGAAACGCTGCCACAGCCGGAAAAAAGGCCAAAAATTACGATCGATACCACTTATCAAAAAACACTTGAAGTGGTATCAAATCAAACACTGTTGATAGGCCAATTCGCGATCATTGCCATTACAGCCGGCTTGACATTATATTTTTATGACCGCATTCCTGAACAAATACCTGTTCATTGGGATGTAAATTTTAATGTCGATCGCTATGCAGAAAAAAATCTGCTAACAGCCATGAGCTTACCATTTATGCAGTTAATCATGGTACCTGTTCTTAATTATTCCCATTATGCTTTTATTAAATCAAAACAAAAATTATCGCCAAACAAACCGATTGTTTCTAAAAAGAAGAGCCAATTATTCCGTAAAGCCTGGTCTACGTATATGTTTATCATGACCATGTCTACGCAATTGTTGTTTACCGTCATTCAATTCTTCTCAGTATTCAACCTACAAATATCTCCATCGTGGATGATGGTTGCGACAATGATTTATTTGGTTGTCATTATGGGCGGGATGTTTTATTTAATATTTAAATATGGGCAAGCAGGGGAAAAGTTGAAATTATCAGAGGATGACGATGATAGCGAAGACTATTACACAGATGCCGAAGAAGACAAAAATTGGAAACTAGGCGTTTTCTACTATAATAAGGAAGACCCAGCTGTCTTTGTTGAAAAAAGATTTGGCATTGGATCAACAATGAATCTGGCCCGTTGGCAAGCCTGGGCAGTAGTTGCAGGGTTGATTTTATTTATCCTGGTAACTATTTTCTGGTCTTACTGGGTTATGTAAAAAAATAAGAGGTTGAAATAGCTAAAATCATGCTATTTCAACCTCTTATTTTTATGCCAACAACGTTTTTTGTTGTTTTTGTTTGATGGCTAAATCGACAATGCGTTCAGCCAAGTGTGGGTTACGAACCAATAAAGGACCATGAAAATAGGAACAGAAGACATTTTTATAACGTGCACCTTCAGTATTATCCTTCTCATTGTTCCCTTCCCCTTGTTGCACAATACCGAGTGGTTGGACACCTTCGCCCAAAAAGGTACGGCCATTATGATTCTCAAAACCTTTATAAGTATCTCCGGTTTCTTCGTCATAAATGACAATGTCACCAGTGAAGCGACTATTTACCTGGTTGAGCGTATAGTGGTCAAGCGCCCCAATACCTTCTAGACGAACACCTTTTGCATTGATATAGTAATGGCCCAGCAACTGGAAACCACCGCATATTCCCAGGACGATACCATCATGTTCAATATAGGAAGTGATAGCTTCTTTTTTATGTTGTAAATCCTTTGAAACAATCAGTTGTTCATAATCTTGCCCACCACCGAAAAATACGATGTCGTAATCTTCAGGGTTAAAAGGTTGATCAAGGCTGACGATTTCCGTTTCAACTTTCACACCTTTTTGGCGCGCAATATACTGTAGCATCAGCACGTTACCGTTGTCGCCATATGTATTCATAAGGTTCCCGTATAAGTGACAAATTTTTAGTTTCATGACTATTTCATCCTTTCTTGGATGTAACCTTTTTCAGCCAGAGCTTTACGAAGGTTTAAAACGGCTGTATAAGTAGCCATCACATAAATTTTTTCTGTTGGTGCATTTTGGAAAGAGGCAATTAACGATTCAACTGAATCCGTAGTGGTCATACGCTCGTCAGAAATGCCGGCGACCTTCAAACGCAATGCCATTTCTTCTCTGCGAATACCGCTGACACCAACATAAGGAATATCAAAGTCATTCAGCTTCTCAAATTCCCCATCCCATATCCAGCTGACATCTGTTCCATCAGCAGGGCGGTCATTCAATACAACACCCAGGGAGAAAGGGTCGTCTTCATAATCCAATAGTGCGATAATTTGATTCAGCCCAACCGGATTTTTAATCAAGTTTAAGATGACAAGTTTGTCGCCAATTTTAATTGTTTCCTGACGCCCGAATTTTGATTCAGTTGCTGAGAATCCTGCCTGGATTTCTTCAGGTGTTAAATCGAATTCCCGACCTATTGAATAAGCTGCCAAGGCATTATAAATATTATATAACCCAGCAATATTAATCTTAAAAGGATGTCCATCAATGTGGAACGTTGATGAATTATAATCCAAATGGTCGACTGCAGTGACGGCATATTTTAATTGCGGACGTTTGAAGTCACAGTTAGGGCAATAGTATTTCCCTAGGTTGGCATAGGTATTGAATTTGTAATGTAAAATACTGTCACAATTTGGACACAGGACACCATCCGTATTGAAGTGAGCCATCGTCTCGCCATCGTCTTCATGGTTGAAACCAAAGTAAATGCTTGGATTAACCAATTCTCTGGAATTAAACATCGGGCTATCACCATTTGCTAAAATAATTGCATCTGGTGCCTGCGCAGCGCCTTCAACCATTTTGTCATAAATCGTATAAATTTCACCAAAGCGGTCCATTTGGTCTCTAAACACATTTGTATTCACTATAATACGCGGTTTAATATGTTTCGTAACATGAACCAAGCTTGCTTCGTCGACTTCCAGAATCGCTACTTTTTTATCATTTCCAGAACGTTTCTCCAGGAATGTGGAAATAATTCCTTGGGCCATATTTGCGCCGGTTGGATTCGTTAATATATCTGGGTATTTTTGTTGTAGTACATGGAAAGCCAAAGAAGTCGTTAAGGTTTTACCGTTTGTCCCCGTTACGATAACAACTTCGTAATCTTTTGCGAGGTGAGCAAGAACAGATGGATCAATTTTTGCTGCAAGTTTACCCGGCAAACTCGTACCACCTTTTGTAAATGTACGCAATGCCCATTGCGTTCCTTTTCCGACCGTGACGGCCAATGATCCTCGAATACTCAATGTCATCTCTCCTCCATAAAAATTCTCTTTGACATCATAGCATAAAAGCTGTTCTTTCTGGAAGTACTACCTTCCTTCAGAAAAGCAGATGAAATGAAGTTTTAGCTTTTCTTAACAAAAAAATGTTCTTGGACCAAAATCCAGATCGAAATATTGACTTTGGACCCATTTATTACTATTATATTACAAGACAAGTTTTGAACGAAATATGAGCGGGGTGTAAAATGGCGCAGTTATTTTTTAAGTATGGTGCAATGAATAGTGGGAAAACAATTGAAATCTTAAAAGTTGCCCACAATTACGAGGAACAAAATAAACCCGTTTTGATTTTCACCAGCGCACTAGATGACCGCGATGAAATAGGTTTTGTCGCAAGTCGAATCGGGATGAAAAGAGAAGCCATCCCGGTTTATCCTGAAACGGATATGTATGAAGTTGTAAAAAAAGAAGAGAAGACACCCTATTGCATTTTGGTTGATGAGGCCCAATTCTTAAAAGAAAAACACGTATTGCAAATGGCTAAAATTGTGGATGAATTAAACATACCAGTAATGGCCTTTGGTTTGAAAAACGATTTTACAAATGAACTATTTGATGGTTCTAAATATTTATTGTTATACGCAGATAAGATAGAAGAAATTAAAACAATTTGCTGGTATTGTCATAAAAAGGCGACAATGAACATGCGTATTGTAGACAACCGACCGGTTTACCAAGGAGAACAAATTCAAATAGGTGGCAACGAGGCTTACGTGCCTGTTTGCCGCAATCATTATTTCCATCCTCCTTTGGGATAGGATGATAAGCGCATGCACGTATTTGAAAAATAGAAGGGTTTTGAAATTATGTTTGACCAATTAGATTCATTCATTATTCGCTATGAAGAATTATCAGAATTATTAAGTGATCCGGAAGTGATTTCTGATACACGTCGTTTCATGGAATTGACAAAAGAAGAAGCAGGCTTACGTCCTAAAGTTGAAGTATTCCGCCGCTATCAAAGAGTGGAAGAAGAACTGGCCGAAACTGAAGAATTACTTTCTGAAAATCTTGACGACGATATGGCAAAGCTCGCTAAAGAAGAGCTTGCGATGCTAAAAAGTGAAAGAGAAGAATTACAAGAACGCATTAAAGTTTTACTTTTGCCAGAAGATCCAAATGACGGAAAAAATATTATTATGGAGATTCGAGGGGCAGCTGGTGGAGATGAAGCGGCACTATTTGCTGGGGATTTATATGAAATGTACAGTAAATATGCGGAGTCTCAAGGTTGGAGAGTCGAAGTCATGGATGCCAACATTACAGGTATTGGTGGCTACAAAGAAATCATTTTAATGATTACGGGACAAAATGTCTTTTCTAAACTGAAATACGAAAGTGGTGCACACCGCGTGCAACGGGTGCCATCTACCGAATCACAAGGTCGCGTTCATACTTCAACGGCAACAGTTGTTGTCATGCCAGAAATGGAAGAAGTGGATGTGGATCTGGCTGATAAAGATATCCGTGTAGATATTTATCATGCATCAGGAGCAGGTGGACAACACGTTAACAAAACGGCTTCAGCAGTACGTTTGACACACATCCCAACGGGTATAGCTGTTGCGATGCAGGATGAAAGATCCCAACTTAAAAACCGTGAAAAAGCAATGAAAGTTCTGCGGGCACGTGTTTATGACCAAATCTCTTCCGAGGCGCAATCAGAATATGATGCCAGCAGAAAGTCTGCAGTCGGAACGGGTGACCGTTCAGAACGTATTCGGACTTATAATTTTCCGCAAAACCGCGTAACAGATCACCGTATTGGTTTAACGATTCAAAAATTGGATCAGATTTTGGGTGGTAAATTAGATGAGGTTGTTGATGCATTGATTTTGGCTGATCAAGCTGAAAAATTGGAGAAATTAAACAATGGAAGTTATTAAATTGAAAACATACCAAAAAGTAATCCAACAAGCAGCACACTTATTGGAATCAAGCCAAATGAACACTCATATCGCTGAACGCCTATTGATTGATCGTTTAGATTGGAACAAAACCGAATTAATCAATCATTTAAATGAGGAGATGCCTGAAGCTATCTATCTCCAATACCTTGATGATTTGAACGAGTTTATCAAAGGCAAACCACTGCAATATATCGTGGGAAAAGAATGGTTCTATGGCTTGCCCTTGATGGTGACAGCCGACACCTTGATTCCAAGGCCGGAAACGGAAGAGCTGGTTCATACGGCTTTGCACCATCTCAAAGAGGAAAAAGGCTCTGAATCGTTAAGAATCCTGGATATCGGTACAGGTTCTGGAGCCATTGCCATCGCAATGAAAAATGAACGTCTCCAAGACGAAGTGACGGCAACTGATATTTCGCAAGCAGCGCTCGACGTTGCCAAGAAAAATGCTGAAGCACATCAATTACAGATTCGTTTCTTACAAGGTGATTTACTGGAACCAGTTTCGCTAGAAACCTTTGATTGCATCATCAGTAATCCACCCTATATTAGTTACAACGAAACTGATGTTATGGATGAATCAGTTTTGAATTATGAACCTCATACAGCTTTGTTTGCCGAAAATGAAGGTATGAGCCTTTATGAACGGCTCGCTTATACATTGCCCTTCCACCTAAAGACAGACGGTTGCCTATTTATGGAAATCGGCTATCAACAAGGTGAAAAACTGCAGGATTTGTACAAGAAAGCATTTCCGGATAAAGAAGTAACGATACAACAAGATATTAATGGTCTCGACCGTATGTTAATAGTAAAATAGATTTAGACAGAGAGTGGGAAAAAAGGCGTTTAGCCCCGGATCAATGGAGCGAATAAGCGGAAGATGGTCGCAGACTATCTGAGCATTATTCGTGAAGTGACGCCGGGGCTGCCTTTTTGAGCACGTTTACGAAGCAAATATTCGGTTAAATAGCCGGGGCCGGGAGTTATTTCCCAAACCCTTTTTTTGGAAGGAATGGACTAATAATGGAGACACAACTATTCAACAAGGAAAACATGCCAGAAGCAGGAGCCCTTTTGAGAAAAGGCGAACTGGTGGCTTTTCCTACCGAAACAGTTTATGGATTGGGAGCAATTGCTTCTGATAATGCGGCCGTAAAAAAAGTTTACCAGGTAAAGGGGCGTCCGAGCGACAATCCTCTGATCGTTCATGTGGCCTCTCACGAAATCGGGCAATATGTGGCTGAGATTCCAAACGTAGCTAAAAAGATGATGGAAGTATTTTGGCCGGGTCCCTTAACTTTGATATTCAATGCTAAACCAGGTGTATTCGCTCCAGCTGTTACAGGAGGGCAAAGTACAGTCGCACTGCGTATGCCAGATCAAGATTTGTCTTTACGCTTAATTCAGGAAGCGGGCTTTCCACTCGTAGGGCCGAGTGCTAATACTTCGGGGAAACCAAGTCCGACCACTGCACAACATGTCCTTCATGATTTAGGTGGAAAAATTGCTGGCGTCGTCGAGGGGGGAGAAACGCAAATTGGCGTCGAATCCACAGTTCTGGACTTAACGGACGAGCGGGGATTGATTATTCTCAGACCTGGTGCCGTAACCAAAGAACAACTCCAAATTGTTACCGATCAAAAAGTTTGGATGAATGATGAAGTAAAGGTATTAAATCCTGAGGAAGCTCCCAAAGCTCCTGGTATGAAATATACTCATTATTCACCGAACCAACCGGTTATTCTTATGCGGGCAGATTGGTCCATAAAAATATCTGAGCTTCTGGCTGAGGAGAAAGTAATAGGGGTTTTGGCTTCGGATGAACAAATAGCTGAAATCGAGATAAAAGACGAAATCATACCTTATTCATTGGGTTCACGAACGGATGCACGCATTGCTTCCCAACGTTTATATGCAGGACTGAGGTATTTTGATAACCAGGATGTCGATGTCATATTGGCCGAGGCATATCCGAAAGATGGCATTGGGATTGCCTTCATGAATAGACTTGAAAAAGCTTCATCGGCAGTTTATCCCCAATAGCATTTGTGCTATACTTACGTTAATATTTTAATTGTATTTTAATTATGAATCGGTTTCAGGAGGATGGGTATGTTTGATAAATTAGTATTTGAAGCAATCGAAAATGAAAAAGCACGACAAGAAAATGGGATAGAACTAATCGCCTCCGAGAATTTCGTATCCAAGGATGTCATGCTTGCGCAGGGAAGTATCTTGACTAATAAATATGCCGAGGGATACCCAGGCCGTCGTTATTATGGCGGATGTGAATTTGTTGATGTAATTGAAAATCTGGCAATTGATCGTTTGAAGGAACTATTTGGGGCAGAGTATGCAAATGTTCAACCACACTCTGGTAGCCAAGCGAATATGGCAGCCTATCGTGCCATCCTGGAACCAGGTAGTAAAATATTGGGTATGGATTTAAACCACGGCGGTCATTTGACACATGGATCGGCCGTTAACTTCAGTGGTCAAATGTATGATTTCGTGGCTTACGGTGTCGAAAAAGAGACAGAAATAATCGATTATGAAAAAGTAAGAGAGATCGCTTTGGCAGAAAGACCCCAATTAATTGTCGCAGGAGCAAGTGCCTATCCGCGTGCACTGGACTTCAAAAAATTTAGAGAAATTGCCGATGAAATCGGTGCTATGTTGATGGTGGATATGGCTCATATTGCGGGTCTTTGTGCAACAGGCTATCACCAAAATCCCGTCGAATTTGCAGACATTGTGACCTCAACGACCCATAAAACGTTACGCGGCCCTCGTGGTGGTGTCATCATGGCGAAGAAGCAATACGGCAAGAAGTTGAATTCTGCTATTTTTCCAGGTATTCAGGGTGGACCTTTGGAACATGTTATCGCTGCAAAAGCAGTTGCTTTTAATGAAGCTTTAGACGATTCCTTCAAGAATTACATTGGCCAAGTATTGGATAATGCAAAAGCGATGGCAGATGTATTTAAAAATTCAAAATTCCGGGTCATCAGTGGAGGAACTGACACGCATTTATTACTGTTGGACGTATCTGGATTTGATTTGAATGGGAAAGAAGTGGAAACGTTATTGGATTCTGTGGGAATAACGGCGAATAAAAATGCGATACCATTTGATACATTGCCCCCAAGCAAGACAAGCGGCATTCGTATCGGTACTCCAGCAATAACGACCCGTGGATTCGGTAGAGCAGAAGCGATTAAAGTTGCAGAGTTAATTATTAAAACGGTTGAAAACCGAGAAGATGAAACCCTGCTTGATGAAATCAAGAACGAGGTTCAGGCACTGACTGCTCAATTCCCATTATACAAATAAGATTATAAAATAAATTCTGGTAAATCTAGCTCCAATCCTTTACAATAGAAAAAGTGAAAATTGAGAGGGGAATACAAATGGGACAAGTAACCGTTATGGATCATCCATTAATCCAACATAAATTAACAATTATTCGTCAAACAACAACAGGAACCAAAGACTTCCGTGAAGTGGTCAGTGAAATTGCAATGCTGATGGCTTATGAAGTAACACGCGACATGCCTTTAGAGGATGTTGAAATCGAGACACCACTTGTAAAATCAGTACAAAAAACTTTAAGTGGTAAAAAAGTCGCGATTATTCCAATTCTTCGTGCAGGATTAGGGATGGTAGATGGTTTCTTGGCAATGTTGCCTGCAGCTAAAGTTGGACACGTAGGGCTTTATCGTGATGAAGAAACACTTGAACCGCATGAGTATTTCGTTAAATTGCCAGCTGATATTCCAGAACGTCAATTATTTGTTGTGGACCCAATGTTAGCAACAGGTGGTTCTGCAATTGCAGCAATTGAGGCTTTGGAAAAACGTGGTGCAAAACCATCCAACATTAAATTTATCTGTTTAGTTGCTGCGCCAGAAGGTGTTAAAGCATTGAATGACGCTTATCCAGGTGTAGAAATCGTGGTTGCGGCCTTAGATGAAAGACTAAACGAAGCGGGTTACATTCTTCCAGGATTGGGAGATGCTGGTGACCGCCTATTTGGTACGAAATAATGTGTAAGAGACAAAGGGTAACCTTTGTCTCTTTTTTTGTTCCAATAGGATTAAACATATCTAAAAATATTGCCTCGCTAAATTTTAATCAAACATTTCACAAAGTTGAGAACGCAATATTATTATAGGTTTCGGTAAAGAAAATTTCGTAATTTTTTCAAAAATCTTTGCTAATCTTAATACAAGATGGTATTATTGGCAATGCGAGCAGGCCAATGTTTTTTTCATGTTTTTCATTGGCTTGTTAAATTACGTTTGAAAAGAGGTGAAACAATTGGAACATGAATCGGTTGTTGTTGAATTCATGGGGATTGGCTTTGACTTGAATATCATTATCAGTGTAGTTGCTACCTGTGTATTGGTTCTTTTATTCTGTTACGTGTGTACACGTAAGTTGTCAATAAGACCAGGAAGAGGACAGCTTGTTATTGAGTACATTGCAGGTTTTGTTAGAAATATGATTTCTAGCTCAATGGATTGGAAAGTGGGAGAACAATTCTACCTACTTGGTTTTACACTATTTTTGTTTATCTGGGTTGCAAATATGTTAGGTCTAGTTTTAATCCTGAATATAGGTGGTTTTTCCTATTGGAAGAGTCCTACTGCCAGTCCAGTTGTAACATTGGCCCTATCGCTGCTCATTATTTTGATGACGCATTATTTTGGCGTTCGGGAACAAGGTTTTAAAGGCTATTTCATGAATAGTTATGTAAGACCGGTAGCAGCTTTGATGCCAATCAAGATTCTTGAAGAGTTCACGAACACGTTGACATTGGCACTACGTCTATACGGAAACGTTTATGCTGGAGAGATTTTACTTGGTCTAATTGCCTCTTTGGCAAATATGGCTGGTCCATGGACATGGGCCATTGGTATTCCTTTACAAATGGTTTGGCAAGGTTTCTCGATTTTTATCGGTTCTATTCAAGCCTTCGTTTTTACAACTTTGACAATGGTTTACCTATCACACAAAATTGAACATTAATTATTAAAGGGGAAAAACAAAATGAACTTTATAGCAGCAGCAATAGCAGTTGCCGGAGCAGCAATTGGCGCTTCATTGGGTAACGGTAAAGTTATTTCTACAACAATTGAAGCTATCGCAAGACAACCAGAACTACAAAGCCGTCTACAAACTTTGATGTTTATCGGAGTTGGCTTGATCGAGGCCGTTCCTATTATGGCGGTCGTAATTGCATTCTTGCTTATATTCCAATAAAAGAGGGAATGAAAAAAATAAATAGGAGGATATAGATGAAACCACTATTCATTTTAGGCGCGACATCCACAGCGCTAGGAAATACAATCGTTACCCTCGTTTCGTTCTTGTTACTATTTTGGTTAGTTAAACGCATCGCCTGGGGACCATTGATGAGTATGTTGGATGAAAGAGAAAAAGCAATCAATGCTGATTTAGATAAAGCAGCAAAAGATCGTGAAATTTCACTACAACAACGAGCTGAAACAGAAGAACAGTTACGTGAAGCACGAAAAAATGCCAATGAAATATTAAATAAAGCCCAAATAGAGGGAAATGTACTACACAAATCTATTATCAAAGAAGCAAATGAAGACGCACAACGTATTCGTCAACAAGCGCAACGTGAAATCGAAGCTGAGCGCGTACGTGCTTTGAATAACATGCGTTCTGAAATCAGTGAATTATCCATCAGTATCGCTGAAAAAGTCATTAAAAGAGAATTAAATACTTCTGACCAAGAGCGATTAGTTGATGAGTTCATTCAAGGATTGGAAGATTAATATGGATAAAAAAGAGGAAATCAACATCGACCAATACATCGATGACTATCTTGAAGAAAAGCAACCGACTACTATAACGTTGACTTCCGCAGTGGCTTTGCGTCCGGAACAAAAGAATCGGATTATAGCAGCTTTTGTGAAGAAAACCAATTATGTTAAGGATTTTGAAGTTGTTGAAATCGTAGATGAGACCCTTCTGGGCGGTGTCCGTTTGGAGTCTGATAATCATTTCTTCGATAATACAATTCGTCATGACTTAACGCAATTGCAACAACATATTTTAGAAGGCCAATGAGATTGAAGAGGTGAAGAATGTGGCAGTGAATAAAGAAGAATTACATTCTTTGATCAAGCAAAGAATCAGCTCTTTTCAATCGACTCCAAAAATTGAGGAAATTGGAAAGCTGACTTATGTAGGTGACGGTATAGCCCGTGCCACAGGTTTAACTAATGTCATGAGTGGTGAACTGTTGGAATTCCAAAATGGCACCATTGGTATGGCTCAAAACCTGGAAAAAGAAGATGTGGGTATCGTCATATTCGGACCTTACTCCGATATTCACGAAGGAGACATCGTCAAAAGAACAGGTCGTATCATGGAAGTGCCAGTTGGAGAATCCCTGATCGGCCGAGTAGTCGATGCTTTAGGAAGTCCAATTGATGGACAAGGTCCTATTTTAACAACCAAGACCCGTCCTGTAGAAGCAGAAGCACCTGGTGTTATGGACCGTCAATCAGTAGCAGAACCCTTGCAAACAGGTATCAAAGCGATTGATTCTCTCGTACCAATTGGGAGAGGACAACGGGAATTAATCATCGGTGACCGTAAAACAGGTAAAACCACAATTGCTGTTGATACAATTTTGAATCAACGAGGAAAAAATGTTATCTGTATTTACGTTGCTATTGGACAAAAAGAATCTTCTGTTCGTAACTTAACGGAAACACTTAAAAAGCACCGTGCTTTGGATTACACAATCATTGTATCAGCTAGTGCTTCTCAACCTGCACCCATGCTATATATAGCTCCTTACACAGCCACAGCGATGGCTGAAGAATATATGTATAATGGTAAGCATGTTTTAGTTATTTATGATGATTTGTCCAAACAGGCCGCAGCTTATCGAGAAATGTCTCTATTGCTGAGAAGACCACCTGGCCGTGAAGCTTATCCAGGGGATATCTTTTATTTGCATTCTCGTCTACTGGAACGGTCCGCAAAATTGAATGATAAATTGGGAGGCGGCTCCATTACCTCCTTACCAATCGTTGAAACACAAGCAGGCGATATTTCCGCGTATATTCCAACAAACGTTATTTCAATCACAGATGGGCAAATTTTTCTGGAAAGCGATTTGTTCTTTGGTGGTATTCGTCCAGCCATTTCGGCCGGTCTATCCGTTTCACGGGTAGGTGGATCCGCTCAAACGAAAGCGATGAAGAAAGTGTCCGGTACTTTACGTCTTGATTTAGCGTCATACCGTGAACTCGAGGCCTTTACACAATTTGGTTCCGACCTGGATGCTTCAACGCAACAACGCTTGAACCGTGGACACAGAACTGTTGAAGTGCTCAAACAAGATCTGCATGCTCCGCTTCCAGTTGAAGAGCAAGTAGTTATTCTTTATGCCTTAACAAAAGGATATTTAGATGTGGTTCCGGTTCGTGATATCGCGCGTTTTGAATCCGAACTTATGAGTCGTCTGGAAATCTCTGAACCTCATCTGTTGGAAACCATACGGGAAACAAAACAACTGCCTGATGAGGGAGAATTGACAAAAGCCATTGAATCTTTTGCGAATAGCTTTGTCCCACATAGTCATTAAGGGGTGAATACATGGCATCGTCATTGATTGATATAAAAAAACGAATTATCTCTACTCAAAAGACAAGTCAAATTACCAATGCCATGCATATGGTATCTGCGTCAAAGTTGTCTAGAGCAGAACAAAAAGTAAAAAAATATCAGCTTTATGCGGATAAAATCCGGGAAATCGTGACCCATATTGCCGGCCAACAATTATCTATGTTGGAAGAACATGGCTCAAACCTAAGTCAAGAACAACTCATAGACTTTCATGATTTGCTGATTGAGCGTGAAGTGAAAAAAACAGGTTACTTAATTATTTCGACGGATAAAGGATTAGCGGGTAGTTACAATTCATCTATCTTTAAATCAACCCGTCAAATGATTGAAGATGATCATAAAACCTCCGGAGAATACACGATTATTTCCATTGGAGAAACATTGGCACGTGATTTACAGAAACATCAAATAGCGGTTGAGCGTATTGTTCCGGATTTGAGCGACCAGCCATCTTTTGAAGATGTACGTGGAATAGTTTCTCTGGTTGTGGAATATTATCGTAATGAAGAATTTGATGAGTTGTATGTCTGTTATAACCATCATATTAACGCCATAAGCTCTGAATTCCGTGCTGAAAAAATGTTGCCTCTTTCTGATTTGGATGTTCGCGAAGCAGAAGAATATGAAGTCGAATATTTATTTGAACCAACGAAGGAAGACATTTTGGAAGTTCTTCTTCCACAGTACGCAGAAAGCTTAATATATGGAGCAATCATCGATGCGAAAGCATCAGAGCATGCTTCACGGATGACAGCCATGAAAAGTGCGACGGACAATGCGAAAGACTTAATCAAACGCTTGTCATTAGAACAAAACAGAATGCGCCAAGGTGCAATTACGCAAGAACTTACGGAAATCGTATCCGGTGCAAATGCGTTAGAAGAGAAGTAAAGGGGATGCAAAATTACATGAGAAAAGGACAAATCGTTCAAGTTATTGGGCCTGTCGTCGATGTCGGCTTTCCCCCTGATGCAGGACTACCGAATATTCACGATGCACTCCAAATCCAAAGAGTGCGTCAAAACGGTGAAGTCGAAAAAATCGTCCTGGAGGTAGCCTTGCAAATTGGAAACGGAGAAGTACGTACCATTGCAATGCAATCCACTGATGGACTGCAACGCGGGATGGAAGTGATTGATACTGGCAAACCTATCAGGGTTCCGGTAGGGACAGAAACGTTAGGTCGTGTTTTCAATGTGTTGGGCGATCCCATTGACTTGAAAGAACCATTTCCTGAGGACTATCCACGCGAAGGTATTCATAGAGCTGCACCGACGTATGATGAATTGAGCAGTAACTATGAAATTCTTGAAACAGGAATCAAGGTAATCGACCTTTTGGCACCTTATTTAAAAGGTGGGAAAGTAGGCTTGTTTGGCGGTGCCGGTGTCGGGAAAACGGTCTTGATCCAGGAATTGATTCATAATATCGTTGAACAGCACGGTGGTATTTCTGTATTTACCGGTGTTGGTGAGCGGACACGTGAAGGAAATGACCTTTATAATGAAATGCAGGAATCCGGTGTTGGTAAGAAAACAGCAATGGTTTTCGGTCAAATGAACGAGCCGCCAGGTGCCCGTATGCGGGTAGCTTTGACGGGTTTGACGATGGCTGAACATTTCCGTGACAAAGAAAATCAAGATGTGCTTTTATTTATCGACAATATCTACCGCTTTACTCAAGCGGGGTCAGAAATATCTGCACTTTTGGGACGGATGCCATCAGCTGTAGGATACCAACCAACATTGGCAACAGAAATGGGTGAACTGCAAGAACGGATTGCATCAACCAAGAATGGTTCGATTACGTCTATTCAAGCTATTTACGTTCCAGCAGATGACTATACGGATCCGGCTCCCGCGACAACATTTGCCCATCTTGATTCTACAACCAACCTGGAACGTCGTTTGACGGAACAAGGTATTTATCCAGCGGTTGACCCATTGGCATCTTCTTCAAGTGGGCTTTCACCAGATATTGTGGGTGAAGAACATTATGAGGTGGCGACGGAAGTACAACATATTCTGCAACGTTATCGTGAACTTCAAGACATCATCGCCATTTTAGGTATGGATGAACTATCCGAGAATGAAAGAGAAATAGTTGGGCGCGCACGTCGCATTCAATTCTTCCTCTCTCAAAACTTCCATGTTGCGGAGTCATTTACAGGTATTCCGGGATCATACGTGCCAGTAAAAGAAACTGTAAAAGGCTTTAAGGAAATTATTGATGGAAAACACGATGATGTACCAGAAGAGGCATTTCGAAATGTAGGAACGATTGAAGAAGTTTTGAAAAAAGCTGAGAGCCTAGGTTATAAAGGGGTGTCTTAATATGGCTGTGATGCATGTTTCTGTCATTACACCTGAGGGTACTGTTTTTGATCATCGAGCCAAAGCGGTCGATGCCCAAACGACAGATGGTGGTATTACAATCTTACCGGGCCATATACCGATCATTGTGCCACTCGCAATTGGTGAACTAAGAGTGACGCGTGTCACTGATAGTGATGACGATAAAAATTATGTCGCAATAAACGGCGGAATAATGGAAGTACAAGGGAATCAAGTCAATATTATTGCCAATACAGCTGAACGCTCACGCGATATCGATTTGGATAGAGCGGAGTTGGCCAAAAAAGCTGCCGAGGAATTAATGGCTGAAGCGCGTGACCAAAAGAATCTCGTTGAGTTCAATCGCGCGCGTGTTTCTCTTGCCAAAGCAATTAACCGTATCGGCGTATCTAAAAAAAGACTATAATCTCATCATTAGGCCAGAATCCTGCGTATTTGATGCAGCGGTTCTGGCTTTTTCTCTCTTTTAATAATAAAAGAAAACATATCGAAATCGTGCTTTATAGAATTTTTTGAGTTTGAAAATCAAAATAATTGTAAAAAAAATATATTTTTAAACCATATCAGTTTGAAATAGCGGAATTTGCACTTATAATACGAAGTATAAAGGTGTTTTTTTACACTATTAATGTAATGAAATTATTTATTTATTTCAATTTATTTAAAAATGTAAGCTACTATTCTTTTTTGATTTAATTTATGTTAGTATAGTTGAAGGCTATAGGGGGGAGGGGCAGGATGGATACAATGTTTTCATTCGGAATGCTGGAAATCATCTCTCATATGGTATTTATTTTTTTGTCTTTTTGGGCTATAAAAGCCATCAGGATTGAAACTTGGATCAGAAAGAACCATATACCTGAAGCGAGAATCTTATATTTTTTTATTGCAATTGCTTTAGGATATACAGTGAGTTCATTCTTTATTGATTTCGTGACTGTTTCACGAAACTTGGCTTTTCTAATAACTAACTAAACCTATGACTACGTATTTCATGACAAGTGCAAATGACGCAAACTAAACAAACGATAAATACAATAGAGTTGTGAGCAACTCTAGACGCGATACACGAATTTCGGAGGGATATTTGAATGGAAAAAATGATTGTCAGAGGCGGGAACCGACTTGTCGGGACAGTGAAAGCAGAAGGTGCAAAAAATGCTGTGCTTCCAATTGTTGCTGCTACAATCTTGGCTACTAAAGGTAAAACAGTATTAAAAAATGTTCCAGTTTTGTCTGATGTATACACAATTAATAACGTTTTGAAAAATATTAATATTGATACACAGTTTGACGAAAGCACTAATACAATTGTTGTGGATGCAACAGATGAAGTAAGCTGGGAAACACCTTTTGAATATGTCAGTAAAATGAGAGCATCTATAGTTGTTATGGGACCATTATTGGGTCGCCTAGGTAGAGCAAAAGTTGCACTTCCGGGTGGATGTGCGATTGGGACACGGCCAATCGACCTGCATTTAAAAGGTTTTGAAGCAATGGGAGCATCAATTAAGATTGAAAATGGTTATGTAGAAGCAGTGGCAGAAAAATTACATGGAGCAAGAATTTACCTTGATTTCCCTAGTGTAGGCGCAACTCAGAATTTGATGATGGGTGCTGTTTATGCTGAAGGAACTACTATTTTGGAGAACGTTGCACGTGAACCTGAAATTGTTGATTTAGCACGCTTATTAAACAGCATGGGTGCTAAAATTTTTGGTGCTGGAACTGAAACAATCCGCATTGAAGGGGTAGAGGAGCTTGTAGGGGTAACACACTCTATTATTCCTGACCGTATCGAAACAGGCACATTCATGGTTGCTGCTGCAGTAACTAACGGAAATGTTTTAATTGAGGATGCAATTGCTGAACACAACAAACCGTTGATTTCGAAATTGAAGGAAATGGGCGTTTCGATTGAGGAAGAAGCAAGTGGTCTACGAATTATTGGACCAAAACAATTGCGTGCCACTGATGTTAAGACAATGCCACATCCTGGCTTCCCAACGGATATGCAAGCACAAATGACTATTGCACAACTAGTATCCCAAGGAACAAGCACAATGACGGAAACTGTTTTTGAAAATCGCTTTATGCATCTTGAAGAAATGCGTCGGATGAATGCGAATTTCAAAGTAGAAGGTCAAACTGTACTGCTGTACGGTAATTCTTCCTTCCAGGGAGCAGAAGTTGCCGCGACAGATTTGCGTGCAGCAGCAGCGCTTATCATTGCTGGTTTAGTAGCAACAGGCTATACACGCGTAACAAATTTAACACATTTAGATCGTGGTTATTATGAATTTGACAAAAAGCTCAGAAATCTTGGAGCTGATATTGAGAGAATCGATGAGAGTGCTGAAAAATCACTTTCTTCTCAAGACCTTGATGCCTTGTTTGCATAATACAAATATTTACGATTTATTTTCAGGGGGAAAAAACTTGGCTAAAGATATAGGTATCGATTTGGGTACTGCTAACGTATTGATTCATGTGAAGGGTAAAGGAATCGTATTGAACGAACCTTCCGTTGTTGCTGTGGATACTGCGACGAACCGCGTGCTTGCTGTGGGGTCTGAAGCTTACCGAATGGTAGGGCGGACACCTTCTAATATCAAAGTTATTCGTCCCCTAAAAGGTGGCGTTATTGCAGACTTTGACATTACAGAGGCAATGCTGACACACTTTATTGACCGTTTGAACGTGAAAGGCTTAATGACTAAGCCAAATATTCTGATTTGCTGCCCGACAAACGTTACAGCAATAGAACAAAAAGCAATTATTGAAGCTGCTGAAAAAAGTGGCGGTAAAAACGTTTATTTAGAAGAAGAGCCTAAAGTTGCCGCTGTCGGCGCTGGTTTGGATATTTTCCAGCCAAATGGTAATATGGTTATTGATATCGGTGGAGGAACCAGTGATGTTGCTGTTCTTTCTTTGGGTGGTATCGTAACAAGCAGTTCTTTGAAACAAGCAGGGGATAAACTTGATGCAGACATCATGAACTTCGTTAAACGATCACACAAATTACTTATTGGGGAAAGAACGGCAGAACAAATCAAGAAAGAAGTAGGTACTGCGCTTTACCCAGAGAAGATTATTGCAATGGAAATTCGTGGTCGTGATATGGTGACTGGGTTACCACGTACCATTTCGATTAATTCGGCTGAAATATACGAAGCCATGCATGAAACATTGATGAATATCGTTAATCAAGCTAAAGAGGTACTGGAAACAACACCTCCAGAGCTTGGTGCAGATATTATTAATACCGGGATTGTTTTAACTG
This sequence comes from Jeotgalibaca sp. A122, assembly GCF_052266715.1. Taxonomy (NCBI): domain Bacteria; kingdom Bacillati; phylum Bacillota; class Bacilli; order Lactobacillales; family Carnobacteriaceae; genus Jeotgalibaca; species Jeotgalibaca sp. A122. Next base: position 40,692 of record NZ_JBQPRB010000007.1, read on the forward strand.
GTGGGGGTTCTTTGATCGAAGGTATCGAGGAATTATTCAGCGATGAGCTGGGTGTTCCTGTGTTCGTTGCAACAGAAGCTTTAGATTCAGTTGTTTTGGGAACAGGTCTGCTACTAGAAAACATTGGCAAGTCCCGCCGCAAAAAGATTGGATTCCTGAGAAGAATTCTCCAAACAAATTAAATGTAAAGGAAGTTCGTAATGAAATTCGACGTTAAACCTATATTTAGAGCTCTATTTTGGATTATATTTTTCATAGTCTTGGCAGCCGTTTTATTTTTTGTGGGCCTAGCTGTGGGATATAGTGTCTTAGGAGACGGTGAAATGATGGATGTTTTCAAATATGACACTTGGCAACATATACTTGACTATATTCGTTAATCAATTAGGTAAGTTGGATTCATCCGAACGAAGAATCAGGGTGCTTTTTATGACAAGGGTGCTCTGATTTTAAAAAGTTATTGCCAACAGTTCGCGTTTAGTGTTATAATAATAACACTGCTGTCGCCTTAGTGTAATGGATATCACGTAAGATTCCGGTTCTTGCAATGGGGGTTCGATTCCCTCAGGCGACGTCTTTAACGGTGCCCCCATCTTGTCTGTTCAAGGTGGGGGCTTTTTTATATCCATAGCATATTAACTTTGATAAAATAGGTGAAAGGTCAACCAAACGAATTGACCATTTTTGACCAATGGTGTACAATTATCACTGTAAATGAAAAACATTTCTTGATTAGGAGGATAATTAAATGAATCTAGTACCTACAGTAATTGAACAAACTTCTCGCGGTGAACGCGCCTATGATATTTATTCACGCCTTTTGAAAGATCGTATCATCATGATTTCTGGTGGCATTGACGATAACTTGGCAAACTCGGTTATTGCACAATTGCTATTTTTGGATGCGCAAGACCCTGAAAAAGATATTTATATTTATATTAACTCTCCGGGTGGATCCGTATCTGCTGGTCTGGCTATTTACGATACCATGAATTTTGTAAAAGCAGACGTTCAAACAATCGCAATGGGTATGGCTGCATCAATGGGAAGTTTCTTATTGACGGCTGGAACCAAAGGTAAACGATTCGCTTTGCCTAATGCTGAAATCATGATTCACCAACCACTGGGTGGAGCACAAGGTCAGGCAACTGAAATCGAAATCGCGGCCAGACATATCTTGGCAACGCGTGAACGCCTAAATAAAATCTTGGTTGAAAGAACAGGTCAACCGATCGAAGTAATCGAACGTGATACTGATCGTGATAACTACATGACAGCTGAACAAGCGAAAGAATACGGTTTGATTGATCAAGTAATGGAAAGTTCAAAAAACCTGAAATAAGCATTTAAGACGAAAGACAACCGACAATTTAAAGTTGGTTGTCTTTTTTTGTTCTTGTTGTGGTAAAATGTAAGCGGAAACAACAAGGGGGCTTTTGCTTTTTTGTTTTGCGGGACAAAAAACGACCCAAAAAATTCTTGGGTTTTTTAAGAAAATGATACAAAATAGTTGAAAAAAAAGTTCGGAATTGATAGAATAAACGTTGTAAGGGAAAGAGATGCACCGCTATTAAGCTTTTAGAGCTCCTGTACTGCTTTTGGGTAGTATGATGGCCTAGACTTTTCTGCATGGTTGGTCGTTTTTTGACCTACTAGGAAAGTGGGGGATGATATGAAAGATGCTATTTCTGTCTTACAAAAAGTGATTCCGGATTTATTAGCACATTTAACTCATCGCTATCGTATCCTGGAAGTTATTCACTTACATGCGCCAATCGGTAGACGCTCGTTGTCCGAAATCACCAGCATTTCCGAAAGGTCATTACGCACCGAAACGGACTTTTTGAAGAACCAAGGTTTGCTCATTAGTTCTAAGTCCGGAATGTCACTCACCTTAAAGGGAAAGAAAGTATTCCATGAGCTTGAAGACGTTCTTGATCGCATGCTGACAATGGACAGAAAAGAAGAGGCACTTGCTAAGAAGTTGAACCTCCAATTTTGTCGCATTATACCAGGTGATACAGATGAATCGAGTGATGCTCTTGATGATTTAGGAAAACAGGCAGTCGAAGTTTTTGATGAATTGTTACCGGAAGGTGAGTTCATAGTTGCTGTTGCGGGTGGTAGTACCATGCTTGCAATGGCGCGACATATGACTACGAAACTATCTGAACAAAGGCATTTTACTTTTGTACCGGCACGAGGCGGTTTGGGTGACCTAATGGCAATCCAGGCAAACTCCGTCAGTGATTCAATGGCCCAAGCTACGGGAGGCACAAACACAGCATTGTTTGTACCTGATGATTTGAGCGAAGAAGCGTTGAATATGTTAAAAAATGAGCCCTCGATTCTACAGACGATGAATCTGATGAAGCGCGCGAATTGCTTGTTATATAGCATCGGAAATGCTAAAGTTATGATGGATCGTCGCAAGATGGCGACAGGGTTTAAGGCGGATCTGATTGAGAAAAAAGCTGTCGGAGAAGCATTTGGATGTTATTTTGACGAAAAAGGTCAAATTGTACATCGCTTGTCGCGCTTCGGTCTACAGATAGAAGACGTTGCAAAGATTCCCTATGCGATAGCCATAGCAGGGGGAAGTTCGAAAGCAAACGCAATTGAAGCTTATTCACACATTGCACCAGAACATACATGGCTTGTAACAGATGAAGGTGCAGCTAACCAGATTTTAAAAGGGATTTCCCTTTAAAATATATTAATTATCCTGAAGGAGGATTTTTTATAATGACAGTAAAAGTAGCGATTAATGGTTTTGGCCGTATTGGACGTTTAGCCCTACGCCGTATTATGGAATCTGACACAAACATGGAAGTAGTAGCAATCAACGACTTAACAGATAACGATGATTTAGCTTACTTGTTGAAATATGATACAGCTCAAGGACGTTTCCCTCACTCAGTAGCAGTAGAAGGCGATGATTTAGTAGTAGCTGGTAAAGCTATCAAATCTTTCGCTGAAAAAGATGCTAACAACCTACCATGGGGCGAGTTAGGAATTGACATCGTTCTAGAATGTACTGGTTTCTATGTATCAGACGAAAAATCACAAGCGCACATCAATGCTGGTGCAAAACGCGTATTGATTTCAGCACCTGCTTCTGGCGACTTGAAAACAATCGTTTACGGAGTTAACCACGAAACAATCGAATCTTCAGATGTAATCGTATCTGCAGCTTCATGTACTACAAACTGCTTGGCACCATTGGCAAACACATTGAACGAAAAATTCGGTATTCAACGTGCTTTGATGTCAACAATCCATGCTTACACAGCTACACAAGCTATGCAAGATGCTCCAGGCGGACGTAAAAACCGTGCCGGTGCAGCTAACGCTATTCCAGCATCAACTGGTGCTGCTAAAGCAGTAGGTAAAGTAATTCCAGCATTGAACGGTAAAATCGATGGAACTGCAGTACGTGTTCCAACTATCACTGGTTCAATGGTAGAACTTTACTCAGTACTTGAAAAAGACGTTACTGTAGAAGAAGTAAATGCAGCAATGAAAGAAGCTTCTTCAAATGCATTCTTGTACGAAGAAGATGAAATCGTATCTTCAGATGTAATCGGCGTTCCAGCTGGTTCAATCTTCGATGCTACTCAAACAAAAATCATGGAAGCTAACGGCGGCCAATTGGTTAAAACTGTTGCTTGGTATGATAACGAGTACGGTTTCGTTGCAAACATGGTAAGCACTCTAGCATACATGGCTTCAAAATAATTTAAATTAACTCGTAAAATAGGCGGGAAGCGTCGCGCTTCCTGCCTTTTTACATGATTAAGAAGCGGAGGTTTTTATTTTATGACAAAGAAAGTTGTTACAGACTTAGATGTTGCTGGTAAAAAAGTTCTGGTTCGTGCAGACTTCAACGTGCCGATGAAAGACGGGGAAATTACAAACGATAATCGTATTGTACAAGCTTTGCCAACTATCGAGCACTTAATTAAAAACAATGCAAAAGTTATTCTTTTCTCTCACTTGGGAAAAGTTAAAACAGAAGAAGACAAAGCTAAATTGAGCTTGCGTCCTGTTGCTACACGTTTAGCTTCTCTATTGAATAAAGAAGTGAAATTTGTTGCCGAAACACGTGGAGAAGAATTGGAATCAGCAATCAATGCATTAAATGATGGCGAAGTTCTATTGTTCGAAAATACGCGTTTTGAAGATGTTGACGGTAAAAAAGAAAGCAAAAACGATCCAGAACTTGGTAAATACTGGGCTAGCCTAGGTGACCTGTTTGTGAACGACGCTTTCGGTACTGCTCACCGTGCCCATGCTTCAAATATCGGAATTGCTTCTCATTTAGATTCAGCAGCTGGTTTCTTGATGGATAAAGAAATCAAGTTCATCGGTGGTGCTGTTGACGAACCACAACGCCCATTCGTTGCAATCTTGGGTGGTGCCAAAGTTTCTGACAAAATCGGTGTTATCGAAAACTTGTTGGAAAAAGCTGATAAAGTCATTATCGGTGGCGGCATGGCTTATACATTTGCTAAAGCACAAGGAAAAGAAATCGGTGGCTCTTTACTAGAAGCTGACAAACTGGACTTGGCTAAGGAATTGATGGCTCGCGCAGGCGATAAACTTATCTTGCCAATCGATGCTGCTATTGCATCTGGTTTCAGCAATGATGCTTTAGTTGGTTATGTTTCAATGGACGAAATCCCAGCTGACAAACAAGCGTTGGATATCGGACCAGAAACAATCAAGCTATTTGAAAAAGAACTAGAGGGTGCTAAAACAGTCGTTTGGAATGGCCCTATGGGAGTTTTTGAATTCGAAAACTTTGCCAAAGGTACAATTGGTGTCTGTGAAGCAATCGCTAAATTAGAAGATGCTACAACAATCATCGGTGGTGGCGATTCTGCTGCAGCAGCAATGCAATTAGGTTATGCAGACGACTTCACGCATATTTCTACTGGTGGTGGCGCATCACTTGAGTATTTGGAAGGTAAAGAATTACCGGGTGTTGCTTCGATTTCAGATAAATAATCGTTGGATTTAGCTAGAGGAGGAAAATCATGCGTAAACCTATCATTGCAGGTAACTGGAAAATGAACAAAACTGCTGCTGAAGCGCAAGCTTTCGTTGAAGCAGTTAAAAACGCAATTCCAAGTAACGATGCTGTAGATGCTGTTATTGGATCTCCGGCTTTATATTTAGAAAAAATGGTGGCTGATCGTGAAGGAACTGATTTAAAAGTAGCAGCGCAAAACTGTTACTCTGAAGATTCAGGCGCTTTTACTGGTGAAATTAGCCCACAAGCTCTGGGTGACCTGGGTGTGGACTATGTTATCATTGGTCACTCTGAAAGAAGACAATATTTCCACGAAACTGACGAAGACATCAACAAAAAAGCACTTGCGATTTTCCGTAATGGAATGGTTCCTATCCTATGTTGTGGCGAAACTTTAGAACAACGTGAAGCGGGAGAAACTGCTGAATGGATTAAAGGCCAAATAACAAATGCATTGAAAGATTTAACAGAAGGACAAGTTTCAGAACTTGTTATTGCTTATGAACCAATTTGGGCAATCGGAACAGGTAAATCTTCGTCGGCTGAAGATGCAGATGAAACTTGTGGCGTTGTTCGTGAAACAGTTCGTGAATTGTACAATGGTGCTGTAGCGGATGCGGTTCGTATCCAATATGGTGGTAGTGTTAAGCCAGAAAACATCGCTGAATATATGGCAAAAGCTAATATTGACGGTGCTTTAGTTGGAGGCGCAAGTCTTGAAGCAGAGTCCTTCTTGAAATTATTGGAGGCAGTAAAATAATGAATAAGAAACCTGTAGCAATCATCATTCTTGATGGTTTCGGTTGTCGTGACGAAATCATTGGTAATGCTGTGGCACAAGCAAAAAAACCTAACTTTGATCGTTATTGGAATACCTACCCGCATGCAACAATGGCTGCATCTGGTTTAGCCGTAGGACTTCCTGAAGGTCAAATGGGTAACTCAGAAGTAGGGCATACGAATATTGGGGCTGGTCGCGTTGTTTACCAAAGTTTGACACGTATTGACAAAGCAATCCAAGATGGTGAATTCCTGACCAATGATGCACTGAAAGGTGCTTATCAACATGCAATCGATAATGACTCTACACTCCATTTGTTCGGTTTAGTATCTGACGGTGGTGTACACAGTCAATTGGGTCACATCTTGGCCTTGATTGAAAGTGCTAAACATAAAGGCGTAAAGAAACTTTGTTTACACGCATTTTTGGATGGTCGCGATGTAGATCCACACGCTGCACCAGGATACATTAAAACAATTGAAAATAAGATGGCTGAAGTCGGCTTAGGCGAAATTGCAACTGTCTCCGGTCGTTACTATGCGATGGATCGTGATAAACGTTGGGAACGTGTGAATTTGGCTTACAATGCTGTGATGCATGGTGAAGGCCCTCAATTCCCATCTGCACAGGCTGTTGTTGAACATAGCTACGCAAACAATATTACCGATGAGTTTGTTTTACCAAGCGTTATCGTAAAAGATGGCGTGCCGGTAGGAACTGTAAAAGATAACGATGCTGCTATCTTCTTTAATTTCCGACCAGACCGTGCAATTCAACTCTCAAATGCCTTCAGTAATGAAACATGGACAGAATTTGATCGTGGTGTTCGTCCACAAAATATTAAATTTGTGACAATGACACTATATCAAGATACCGTTCTTGCTGATGTTGCATTCCCACCAATCGGATTGAAAAACGTATTGGCTGAAGTGTTGAGTAACAACGGTAAAACACAATTACATGTTGCGGAAACAGAAAAATATCCACACGTTACTTTCTTTATGAACGGTGGAAAACATGATCCATTTGAAGGGGAAGATCGTATCTTGATTCCTTCTCCGAAAGTGGCAACCTACGATTTAAAACCTGAAATGAGCGCTTATGAAGTTGGAGATGCTTTGAGTGCTGCAATCGACGAAGACAAGTATGATGCAATCATGTTGAACTTCGCGAACCCGGACATGGTTGGGCACTCTGGTATGCTGGAGCCAACCATCAAAGCGATCGAAGCAGTTGATGAAAACTTAGGAAAAGTAGTCGATAATATTATTGCCCACGGTGGATACGCAATTATCTTTGCTGACCACGGTAATGCAGATACGATGATTACACCTGAGGGAACACCACATACTGCTCATACGACGGTTCCTGTTCCTGTAATTGTTACAAAACCTGGTGTAACATTGCGCACAGACGGAAAACTGGCTGATGTGGCTCCAACAATGCTTGATTTGATGGGTGTCGCTCAACCTGAAGAAATGACAGGCGAGACTTTAATCGTAAAAGATTAATCATTTACGAGATTAAGTTGCAAAGAACACGAAAGTTGTCTAAAATTAAAATTGTAAAACAAATCATTGTTTTCAAAAAGGAGAGAATAGAATGCCATTCATTACAGATATTTTGGCTAGAGAAGTACTTGATTCACGTGGTAACCCAACTGTTGAGGTTGAAGTTTACACAGAAAGCGGCGCATTTGGTCGCGGTATGGTTCCATCAGGAGCTTCTACAGGTGAACACGAAGCAGTAGAACTACGTGACGGTGACAAAGACCGTTACCTAGGAAAAGGTGTTCAAAAAGCAGTTGAGAACGTTGAGCTAATCGCTGACGCTATCATCGGTTTTGACGTAAGAGACCAACTAGCTATCGACAGAGTTATGATTGAATTAGATGGTACTCCTAACAAGAGCAAATTGGGAGCAAACGCAATTCTAGCTGTTTCTATCGCAGTTGCACACGCAGCAGCAGAATACCTAGATGTGCCATTGTACCAATACCTAGGTGGATTCAACGCTAAAGTGTTGCCAACTCCAATGATGAACATCATCAATGGTGGTTCTCACTCTGACGCACCAATCGCTTTCCAAGAATTCATGATTCTTCCTGTAGGCGCACCTACATTCAAGGAAGCACTACGTTGGGGAGCTGAAATCTTCCACAAACTTGCTTCAATCCTTAAATCTCGTGGATTGGAAACATCAGTTGGGGACGAAGGTGGTTTCGCACCACGTTTTGAAGGAACTGAAGACGGAGTAGAAACAATTCTTGAAGCAATTAAAGCAGTTGGTCTAGAGCCAGGTAAAGATGTTTTCTTAGGTTTTGACTGTGCAGCTTCTGAATTCTACGAAGACGGTATCTATAACTACGCTAAATTCGAAGGCGAAGGCGGAGCAAAACGCAACGCTGAAGAACAAGTTGCTTTCTTGGAAGAATTGGTATCTAAATACCCAATCATCTCAATTGAAGATGGTATGGACGAAAACGACTGGGACGGCTGGAAACTATTGACAGAACGTCTTGGCGAAAAAGTTCAATTAGTTGGTGACGACTTGTTCGTTACAAACACTGAAATCCTAAGCAAAGGTATCAAAAACCACATTGGTAACTCAATCCTAATCAAAGTTAACCAAATCGGTACTTTGACTGAAACTTTTGAAGCTATCGAAATGGCTAAGAAAGCTGGATACACAGCTGTTATCTCTCACCGTTCTGGTGAAACAGAAGACGCAACAATCGCTGATATCGCTGTTGCAACTAACGCTGGACAAATCAAAACAGGTTCATTGAGCCGTACAGACCGTATCGCTAAATACAACCAATTGCTACGTATTGAAGATCAATTGGGAGAATTAGCTGTTTACGAAGGTCTAGAAGCATTCTACAACCTAGAAAACAAATAATTTCAAATCAAAAACCCTATCCAGCTGGATAGGGTTTTTTCTGTAGGTTCTATTATTTATGGTGTTGGTAGTATTAGTATTCTTCTCGAAAATCCCGAAGGACGGTGGGGTTGCTTGTGGCCGTGTCAAGGATGCAATGCGAAAGTAGGGACCGTTGATGCTTCAGCGTCTACGGTCCCTTTGAGGCTTGCAAGCCCGGAGACTACAGGCTCCGGGCGGTCCCACGGCAGTACACAAGCAAACACGCAGGCCGAAGGGCATTTCCTTCACCAACACCAGATAACCAAGAACCGATTAAACCAGAGTTGTGCGTACTTTTCGAATAGCCTGCACAACCCAAGATAATTGTGCAGACAGATAGGGAATAGGTACGCAAAAACAAACTGCACCAAGTAAACAGAGCTTCTAAATAAACCTTTCAAATATCATTAACTTTGTTATAATTACTTTAATATTAAATAAATATGAGAATATGATTGGAGTGTCCCGTATGACATGTTGGAATTTTTCTGCAGGCCCTGCAGTGTTACCTAAAGCAGTAATGAGAGAAGTACAAGAGGAACTGCTATCCTATAAAGGTAGTGAGATGTCCGTGATGGAGTTGAGTCATCGATCATCGTTATTCCAACAGATTATTTCTGATGCCGAGACTACTTTGAGAGAACTCATGGACATTCCGGATAATTACCACGTTTTATTCCTCCAAGGTGGTGCAAGTTTGCAGTTTGCGGCAGTTCCGATTAACTTGCTTGAAGATAAAAAAGCGGGTTATATTATTTCGGGATCCTGGGGACAGAAAGCATATGAAGAAGCACACAAGTTATTCCCAGAACGAGCAGTGATTATCGCAGATGCCAAAGACAATCACTATACGCAAATACCAGATGTGAAAATAGAAGATTCTTCTGAGTTTGATTACATCCATATCACGACAAATAATACCATTGAAGGAACGGCCTATCAAAATATACCAAAATACGGAGATATTCCTTTAGTTGCGGACATGTCCTCCAATATACTCTCTGCAAATTATGATGTGCGTGATTTTGGTTTAATTTATGCAGGTGCACAGAAAAATATCGGTCCAGCGGGTTTAACACTTGTAATCGTTCGTGAAGACTTAATCAAAGAGCACACCGCTACTATCCCAACAATGCTTGATTACAAAACACATATTAAAAACGACTCTATGTATAACACACCACCAACATTCGCTATATATGTATCCAAGTTAGTGTTTGAATGGCTACGTGATTTTGGTGGTATTGATAGCATGGTCGCGTTGAACGAAAGAAAAGCGGGATTACTATATAAAACAATCGAGGAATCTAATTTATTCAAGTCACCTGTTCACCTTGATTATCGTTCTTTGACAAATATTCCCTTTATTACAGGTGACAAAGAAGTTGACAAGAAGTTTATAACTGAAGCCACTGCTGCTGGCTTTGTCAATCTTAAAGGCCATCGTTCAGTAGGAGGGATGCGGGCCAGTCTATACAATGCTTTTCCAATTGAAGGGGTTGAGGCTTTGGTAACATTCATGAAAGAGTTCGAACAAAGAGAGGAACTTGAAAAATGAAGGACATTCAAACATATAACCGTATTGCACCAGAAGGCTTAGAACTCTTGGATAAAACTGAATATGTCTTAAATGAAAGTCAGGATCCAGATGCCATTGTTTTAAGAAGTAAAGATTTACACGATATCACGTTCAATGATTCCTTGGTGGCAATTGCCAGAGCAGGAGCCGGGGTCAATAACATACCTCTAGAAAGATGTTCGGAGCACGGTATTGTGGTTTTTAACACACCCGGTGCGAATGCAAACGCAGTTAAAGAATTAGTATTAGCGGCCTTGGTCATGTCTGCACGCCCCATTTATCAAGGGTTACGTTGGGTTGAACATATGGAAGGAGATAATCTTCCCGAAATCGTAGAAGCCAACAAAAACCAGTTTGCGGGAACAGAACTGGCTGGTAAGCGACTGGCCGTAATTGGGTTAGGAGCGATTGGATCCTTGGTTGCCAATGATGCCTATAATTTAGGGATGGATGTTATCGGTTATGACCCCTATGTTTCTGTAGAAACCGCCTGGAATATCACGAGTCGTGTTAAAAAAGCGAATACTCTGCAAGAAGTCTTACGTGATGCCGATTATATAACTGTCCATGTTCCCGTTAACGACCATACCAAAGGGCTGGTTAATTCTGATTTCCTGAATCAAATGAAGCCAGGTGCGACGTTATTGAACTTCGCACGCGATGGCATTATTGTGAGGGATGATATATTAGAGGCTTTGAATGACGGTTCTTTAAATAAATACGTGGCCGATTTTGCCGATGAAGCGTTTGTACGCCATCCAAAAGCATTAATATTCCCGCATTTGGGCGCCTCAACGGAAGAAGCTGAGGTAAACTGTGCCATCATGGCCGTTAAAACCCTTAAATATTTCCTGGAAACAGGTAATATTTTGCGGTCGGTTAATTTTCCAACCATTGATATCCCCCAACAATCTCCCGTACGGATTACGCTGGTTAACCGCAATGTCCCGAACATGGTTGGCCAAATATCAGCCATTCTGGCTAAGCATTTTGTGAATATTGACAATATTATGAACCGCAGTCGTGGTGATTTTGCCTACACAATCATCGATACTCCCGGGATGGATGAAAAATTATTAAAAGAAATTGTTACGGAAATGGATAACATTGATGGTGTTTTAAGAACGAGAATCATTTATAGGAGGGATATTTAATATGGTAAGCATTAGGCCATTCCAAGCGATTCGACCTAATTCATTTGATGTGGAAAAAGTTGCAAGTTTACCTTATGACGTTGTAACAGACGAAGAAGTACGGAAATTAACTGAGAACAATCCAAAATCATATTTAAACATTGACCGTACCGACGTCCAATTTAATCAAGAAGTACCTAAAGATTCAGATGAAATATATCAAGTGGCCAAAGAAAATTTGGCTCATTTTTTAAACCAGGGTTGGTTAATCAAGGAAGAAAAACCTGCTTATTATATTTATCGCCTGATGCAAGGGGACCGTATCCAATACGGAATAGTAGCTACCATTGCAGTGGACGATTACTTGACTGGCAAAATAAAACGACATGAATTTACGAGACCGGACAAAGAGCTGGACCGCATCAAACATAACGACGCTTCAGATGCAAATACCAGTCCAATTTTTCTTACGATGCGAAACCATGAAGTGTTTGCCGATGTTTCAAAACAAGTCAGGGATGAACAACTACCCATCTATACTTTCGATAGTTACAATGACACAAATCATTGTGTCTGGAGAATTACAGATCCAGAAATGATTGAAGCAATTACGAAAGCCTTTAGCAATGATATTGATGCGTTGTATATTGCGGACGGGCACCACCGTATGGAATCAGCGGCAAAGGTTGCACAAATGCGAAGGGAAGAGTACCCTGATGCTCCAGATGATGCTGAATTCAATTATTTTCTGGGGGTAATTTTCCCGGAAAATGAATTGACGATTTTACCCTATAATCGAATCGTTGAAGGAAAGTTGTCAGATACAGACAAAAAAATAATCGCTGAATCGTTTGTAGTTGAGAAATTAAAAGAAGAAGTCTACACGCCGGAAAAAAGAGGAACTTTCGGTATGTATGTTGATGACGAATGGTATAAATTAACCATCAAATCCGACAAAGTCCCTGCCGATCCGGTGGCATCTTTGGATGCGGCTTTACTGCAAAATTATGTATTGGCACCTGTTTTTGGTATTGAAAACCCCCGGACCGATAAACGCATTGATTTTGTAGGCGGGATTCATCCCATTACCGAATTAATGGCCCGCACCGGGGAAGATAAGGTAGCTTTCTCTCTTTATCCAACAACAATTGAGCAACTATTGACGGTCGCTGATAGCGGGGAAGTGATGCCTCCAAAATCGACATGGTTCGAACCAAAACTTCTCAGCGGTCTTTTTGTTCATCAATTTGAATCAGAAAAATACGTGAAGTCCAATGTGGAATAAATTTGCTATTTGTGCTATAGTAAACGGTAGTATTTAAAGGAGGTCCACCATTGTACGACGTCTTATTAATCGCACTAATCATCGTATCAGTCTTGTTGATTATTACCGTTTTGATGTTGCCATCTAAAACGAATGCAGCAAGTGCCTTGAGCGGTGGAGCAGAAGCGCTATTCGGTAAACAAAAAGCAAGAGGTTTTGAAGCAGGCCTTAGAAGAATCGCTGCCGCATTGGGAACAGCTTTTATTGTTCTGGCATTGGCTCTGGCTTATCTTTCTTCAAACTAATCATTAGAAAAGCAGTATTGAAAATGAAGCTGGGACTCTAGTCTCAGCTCCTTTTTTTGGTTTTTTTGAGGACTTAAAGTACAATAGAAGTAGCTACAAATGACGAGGTGACGCAAATGACAAATATTAAATTACCACAATCTTTTTTCTTTGAAGCAGGTCCGAAAGCGGTACTCCTGTTACATGCCTATACTGGAAGTGCCAACGATGTGCGGATGTTGGGAAGAAACCTGCAGCGAGCAGGCTATACCGTGTATGCGCCGAATTTTACGGGACACGCAACTGAACGTTTTGAGGATATCCTTGATCTAGGCAACCCAGAAAAATGGCTTCTAGATGTTAAAGAAGCAACGGCATTCCTGAAAGAAAAAGGTTATGGTGAAATTGCCGTATTTGGACTTTCTATGGGCGGTATTATGGCGACAAGAGCGCTGGAAACAGATAGCTATGTTGGAGGAGGATCTTTTAACTCGCCTATCATGCATATTGGTGATAGCAAAGTTCCAGCCGCTTTTGTTAATTATTATCGCAACTTTAATAAAAGACTAGGCATGTCTAAAGAGGAAATTGAATCCAACATGCCTCGTGTAAAACAAAAAATGAACGATCAACTCGATGCTATAACGGAATTTTCAAATGAGGTTATCGCTGAACTGGAAAAGATCAGGGTTCCTTACTATATCGCTTCTTCAGGAAAAGATGAGCTTATCGATTCTAAAAATGGAGCCGTTTTACGAGATGCCCTGAACCCTTATACTGAAGTTGATTATAATGATTTTCCTGAAATGACACATGTTATAACCGTTGGAGCCAACAGAGAGCCGTTTGAAGCATCCGTAGAAGCATTCCTGGAAAAATTAAACTGGAAAGAAGGATGAGCATGAGTAATATTGAAACGATTCGATCTGAAATAGTAGGACTTTTGAAAGAAAATGAACCGACAAGTTATTCCGTTCGCCAATTGAGTGAAGCATTAAATTATGAGGATGCTTCTCAATTTAGACAATTGATTAAAGCAATTGCTTTAGCAGAGCGTGAAGAACAAATCGTTCTTAATAAAGAAGGAAAATTCCGTCTGAAAAGAGAATCTGGGACCATCATTGGTAAGTTTCGCGCGAATGACAGAGGTTTTGGATTTGTGGACTATGATCCAAATGAAGATGATATTTATGTCTCCAAAGAGTTTACCGGAAGTGCAATGGAAGGTGATACTGTTGAGGTTAAAATTACGGGGAAACCAGAACCTTGGAACAGTAAAGGACCTGAAGGACGCGTCATTGCAATTATCACACGTAGTACCAATCGGATTGTTGGTGAGTTTTTCCCATATGACTCAGATAGACGGGAAGAAACTGGATTTTTAGGGTACGTAGTTCCGCAAGACAATAAAATTAACCATATGGTCGTATACGCGCTTCCAGAAGGCTTGCAAGCGGTAGAGGGCAGTATTGTTCTAGTCGAAGTAAAAGAGTATCCAACCGCAGAAAATCCGGTAGGGATGACAGGGTTCATTACCAAAGAAATTGGTCATAAAAATGCCCCGGGGGTTGATATTCTCTCCATTCTGTACAAATTAGGAATTCCAACTGAATTTCCGCAGGATGCTCTGGATCAGGCTGAAGATATCCCGTTTGAAATCCCACAGGAAGAAATTGACAACCGGGTTGATTTGCGTGAGGAAAAAATCATTACCATTGACGGTGCCGATGCAAAGGATTTGGATGATGCCATTTCATTCAAAATCCTGGAAAACGGCCATTATCAACTAGGCGTCCATATCGCTGATGTCTCTTATTATGTGACTGAAAATTCAGCTATTGATAGAGAAGCTTATGAGCGGGGGACGAGTGTTTATTTAACCGATCGTGTTGTACCGATGTTACCGACAAAATTATCAAATGGCGTATGCTCCTTATTACCAAACGAAGACCGCTTGGCGATGTCATGTGTAATGGAAATCGATGACACCGGGAAAGTTGTTAATTACGATATCTTCCCAAGTATTATTAATTCTAACCAACGTTTCACTTATACAGCAGTAAATGAGATTCTGGAAAATGGCAATCCCGAATTGCGTCGTGAATACGAAGAATTTGTAACCATGTTGGAAGGAATGCGCGATTTGCATCATATTTTAGAGCGTAAACGTCGCCAACGCGGCTCGATTGACTTTGATACGAGCGAGTCAAAAATCATTGTCGATGAGGAAGGCCATCCGCTCGAAATTCATGTGGTAGTACGTGGCGTCGGTGAGCGATTAATCGAATCATTCATGCTCTCAGCTAACGAGACCATTGCTGCGAATTATGACAAGAAAAAACTGCCATTTATTTATCGGATTCATGAGCAGCCTGATCCTGCCAAGATGCTCCGCTTTATGGAGTTTGTAACGACCTTTGGTATTGTAATGACTGGTTCAAATGAAAACATTAAGCCAAAACAACTTCAAAACGTCTTAAGACAAACAGATGGTGAGCCATATGATGCGGTGGTATCGACATTCTTGTTGCGTTCGATGAAGCAGGCTAAGTATGATATGACCCCGGTTGGACATTATGGTTTGGCAACACGAGACTATACGCACTTTACTTCACCAATTCGTCGCTATCCCGATTTAATCGTGCACCGCTTGATCCGTGAATATTCTCAAGGTAATATTTCCGCTAAGAAAGAAAAATGGGAAGGGAAACTTGAGGATATCGCTGTGAAGAGTTCCGTTAATGAAAGACGTTCCGTCGATGCCGAGCGTGAAACGGATGCATTGAAGAAAACGGAATTCATGGTG
This sequence comes from Jeotgalibaca sp. A122, assembly GCF_052266715.1. Taxonomy (NCBI): domain Bacteria; kingdom Bacillati; phylum Bacillota; class Bacilli; order Lactobacillales; family Carnobacteriaceae; genus Jeotgalibaca; species Jeotgalibaca sp. A122. The sequence goes on from NZ_JBQPRB010000007.1 coordinate 56,496, forward strand.
GACAAAGTTGGGATGCAATTCGAGGGTGTCATTAGTTCCGTAACCAAGTTTGGTATCTTTGTTGAACTTCCGAATACGGTTGAAGGATTGGTTCACATTTCGAAAATGGACCAAGATTATTTCAACTTCATCGAAAGTCATATGGTATTATTAGGAGAACGCACAGGGATTGTCTACCGCATTGGTCAACGTGTTAAAATCGAAGTGACAAAAGCGGACGTTGCGACGCGTGAGATTGATTTTGCTTTAGTTGAAGATGCCGAATTAAATGTCTATGACAATGAGATGAACAAAGAACAAAAGAAAAAATCCGGCAGACGCAACAAGAAAACTGCCGATAAACCGAAAGATTTTAAGAAAAAAGTAAGAGGCAGTGGTCCCAAAGATGGGAAAAATACCGGCAAAAAGAAAACAGGTAAAAAGAAACAAAGATAGAAATTGAGGTTGGGGATATGCCAAAAGGGGAAGGGAAAGTACTAGCACAAAATCGTCAGGCAAGTCATGAATATACTATTTTGGAAACCTTTGAAGCAGGTATCGTATTAAAAGGGACTGAAATCAAATCAATCCGTAATGGTAAACTAAATTTACGCGACGGGTATGTTTCCGTCCATAATGGCGAGGCATTACTGCAAAATGTGCATATTAGTCCATTTGAACAAGGGAACATTTTTAACCATGATCCACTTCGTAGCCGCAAGTTGTTGCTTCACAAAAAGCAGATAAATTATCTAGCGGGTGAAGTTAAAACGCAAGGAACAACCATTATTCCATTAAAAGTGTATTTGAAGGATGGGTTTGCCAAAGTATTAATTGGCGTGGCACAAGGTAAGAAGAAGTACGATAAGCGTGAAGCATTAAAACAAAAAGATATGAAGCGCGAAATCGATCGTGCATTAAAGAATCGCTAGTAAAGAGGGATCCAGATTAATTTCTGGGTCTTTTTTGATGGATATTATGATAATATTTGATTATTTTGTTTTTGGGTCTGTTATTTTTACCATTAAAAAGATATGATAGAAGGGTAAATTACAAAATAATGATAGTTAAATGAAAAAAAGGGTGGTTTCTGTGGTTGTAGATAAGGATAAATATTTAAAGTTATTATCGAAGCAGTATCCGACTATTGCAGATACAGTGACGGAAATCATCAATCTCGAAGCAATCATGAACTTGCCGAAAGCTACTGAGCATTTCATAAGTGATTTGCATGGGGAATATGATGCCGTACAACATGTGTTGAGAAATGGTTCCGGGAACGTGAAGGAAAAAATCAGGGAAATATTTCAGGGTCGTCTTAGCACGCGAGAAATGAATCAATTGGCTACCATCGTTTATTATCCTGATGAGAAAGTGGATTTGATTGTTTCTGAACTAAGTACGCGCGAGGAAATCGAAGAATTTTATACGTTAACAGTGACACGCATCACTGAATTATGTGCTTTTGTTGTATCAAAGTATACACGCTCCAAGGTTAGAAAAGCACTTCCAGAAGACTATGCTTATATTATTGAGGAACTGCTGTTCAAAGATACCATCATGTCCAATAAAGAGCATTATTATGACAAAATCATTAATACCGTCATTTCCCTAAATCGTGGTAAACAGTTGATTGCGGCTTTTGCCCATGTTATCCAACGTTTGGTCGTCGATCATATTCATGTGGTGGGAGATATTTATGACCGGGGACCTTATCCTGATAAAATCATCGATACATTAATGGATGGCCATGAACTTGATATTCAGTGGGGAAACCATGACGTATTATGGATGGGAGCAGCCAGTGGTTCCGCTGCCTGCATGGCAAACGTGATTCGTATTTGTGCCCGTTATGATAATCTGGAAATTATTGAAGATGCTTATGGTATCTCACTACGCCCATTGATGATTTTCTCGGAAATGTGTTACCCTGAAGATCGCTATGAACCGTTTTTACCAAAAATAAATCCGGATTCTGAAGATAAAATATACCCGGAAGAAATTCGCCAAATCGCAAAAATGAATCAAGCTATTTCCATCATCCAATTCAAGCTGGAAGGAAATATCATTAAACGCCATCCTGAATTTGAAATGGAAAATAGCTTATTCCTAGACAAGATTGATTTTGAGGCCGGTACCGTTAGTATTGATGGGAAAATATACCCGCTTCGCTGCAATTATTTCCCGACTATCGATCCAAACGATCCCTATGCTCTGACAGAGGATGAAAAAATGGTAGTGAAGCGTCTTATGGAAGGTTTCTTGAACAGTGAACGTCTCCAAAAACATATTCAGTTCCTGTATAGCAAAGGTTCACTATATCTTCGCTACAACGATAATTTGCTGTTCCATGGTTGTGTGCCGTTGAATGATGACATGACTTTCATGTCAATGACAATCAATAACAAATCCTACAAGGGTAAAGCGTTACTTGATAAATATGAAGATATTTTAAGAAAAGGTTACCTGAACCGTGAGTCTGGCTCGGATAATCAACGTTATTCCGATTATATGTGGTATCAATGGGAAGGAAAGGCTTCTTCGCTATTCGGCAAGGACAAAATGACGACATTCGAGCGATTATATATTGAGGATAAAGCCACCCATGTCGAACGTAAAAATGCCTATTATAAACAACGCGATAATGTTGAAATGTGCAACATGATTTTGACCGAGTTTGGATTGGATCCAAGTAAAGGGCACATCATCAATGGGCATACACCAGTGAAAGAAAATCGTGGGGAGAACCCTTTGAAGGCAGGCGGAAAATTAATTGTCATTGATGGTGGTTTCTCTAAAGCCTATCAATCAACAACAGGTTTAGCTGGTTATACACTGCTGTATAATTCCTTCGGTATGCAGTTGGTATCTCACCAACCCTTTACGTCTGTTCAGGATGCGATGGTAAATGAAATTGATATTGTGTCGACCAGACGTATCGTTGACAAGGAATTACAGAGAAAAACCGTACGCGAAACGGATGTAGGCGTACGCTTGATGCAACAAGTAAATGACTTACAAGCCTTGCTTGCAGCCTACTATGATGGTAGATTAGTAGAGAAAGTTAGTAAATAAATGAGCTAGAGGTGGATTATGTCTAAAGGAGTTACATTTTATTTCATGCGTCACGGTGAAACATATTTGAATAAATATAATCGGATGCAGGGTTGGTCCGACACACCACTTACCAATCGAGGAAAAAGAGACGTGGCACGCAGTGGCGCTGGTTTATCAAACATTAAGTTCGATGCCGTGTACTGCAGTGATTTGAGAAGAACATTTGAAACCGCACAAATCATCCTAAATGAAAATGAACATAAAGATACACCAGCTGTAAAAGCCATGCCTGAATTTAGGGAAATTTTCTTTGGATCTTTTGAAGGTTTGGACGCCAAGGAAACATGGGGCAACTTATGGAAATTCCTTGGATACGAGGATGGGATGGATTACCAGGATAATAAATCAGTGGTTGAAGAACTGAATGGTATGCGCGCAATGGATCCTTATCACGAAGCTGAAGATTATTTAACCTTTTGGATGCGTGTAGAAAAAGGGTTAATTAAATTAATCAGTGAACACCGTGAAACGGGCCGAAACATACTTGTTGTATGTCATGGTATGACAATCCGCAATATGATTCACGCCTTGATTCCAGACTTCCAAATTGATCGCCACTTGGATAATGCCAGCATTTCCGTGGTTAGTTACTATGATGGTTTTTACCATTTAGAGAAATTCAACAGTATTGAACATTTTGCTCCTGAAAATGTTCATCCAGATGAAAAAGAGCCTGAAGTTCATAAAGTTATCCCAACAGATATTGATGAAGACGATGAGCTTCCACTGGAAAAGCCTAAAACTTGAAAATAACCAAAAAAGGTGTATAATAAAGGGTACTCAGTAAGAGTACCCTTTATTTTTATAGAGGGGATGTTACGGATTCGACAGGCATAGGTCGAGCTTTTGACGCGCTTCGTAGGTTACGACTACGTTAAAACGTTCCAGTTAAATATAACTGACAAAACAAACAATAACACTTTAGCTTTCGCTGCTTAATAACAGCTAGCTAAGATCCTCTTGGCATCGTCCATGTGCTCAAGTAAGGGTCCCATAACTAGTGGACTACGCCGTGACTTTCCACCTGGAGGAATCGGAAGAGATTAATCAGGTTAGCTTCCTGTAATGCCTGCTGAACGGCTAGCCGGAAGCGAAATCCAAATAGTTCGGATATGAGCGTAGACTTGGAAGTGCCGATATGTTTGGACGCGGGTTCGACTCCCGCCATCTCCATATGAGGCTGAAATTTAGCCCCTGTGTAGTAAAAAAGCTATTCCCACCATAATGGGGGATAGCTTTTTTTTTATTTTGTCATTTAATTAAACCATTTGGCCCTTACATTTAGATTAAAATGGTCTAATAATGGTTAATTAAACCATTTGAGGCAAAAAATTAAGGCGAAATGGTTTTATTCTGAATAATTAAACCATTTGACATAAAATTTAAGGCCCAAATGGTTTAATCATTTCATCTCACTCAGAAAAATAGTGAAATCAAAATCTAGAGAATAGCTTCAGCAATCAATTTGTCAAATGTACGCACGTCGACGCCTTTTTTCAAATTGATTTTGAAGTTTCCCGCACGTGTCCATAATTCGACTTCAGCGTTGAAATCAAATAATGTTCCTGCATTTTCAGTGGACCACATATTAATTGAAGAATAAGGGATAGAGTACATTTCTACTTTTTTACCGGTGATACCTTGGGAGTCTCGGATGATAATACGTTTATTGGTAAAGACTGCATTGTCCCGAATTGTTTGGTAGGCAGCAATTGCTTGTTCGCCCTCGATTAAAATATTATTCACATCTTTAGGAATGCTGCATTCTGAAATAAAAGTCCACTCCAATATTGTTCCTGTTGCCATTTTAAAACCTCCATTAAAAGTTCGAATTTAGATACCATCATTATTGTAACAAATTTGGAAAATGAAAGGTGGGAGATTTCCCCGTGAACAATCCAATTACTACCAAATTAGAATGATTATAATGTATAATGAAAGAAGTGAATACAATGAAAAGAGTGATGAGATGGGTACAATTCTAGAAGTTCGAAATGTTTCGTATGTTGTTGAGGAGAAAGATATTCTTAAAAATGTTACCTTTTCAGTTCAGGAAGGGGATTTTCTAACAATCAAAGGTTCTTCAGGTAGTGGGAAAAGTACGTTATTATTAATATTAGGGTCATTATTGAGTCCGACTTCAGGAGAAATTTATTATAAGGGAAAATCTTTGTCAGAGTATAACTTGCCGGATTATCGAAAAGAAGTGTCCTATACATTCCAAAACGCTTCATTATTCGGTGGAACAGTAGAAGAGAACCTTACATTTCCTTATGAAATTAGGGAGCAGCCATTTGATCGTGAACGGGCGATTGATTTATTAAAAAAGGTACAGTTATCCGAATCTTACCTGAATCAAAAAATCACCTCCTTGTCCGGGGGTGAAAAGCAGCGGATTGCTTTGATACGAAATGTTTTATTTACACCAAAAATACTTTTATTGGATGAAGTAACCAGTGCTTTGGATGCGGAAAATCGCAAGGTGATTGGGGAGGCGATTGCGCGTCTGAACCGCGAAGATGGTGTGACTGTATTGTGGGTGACTCACAATGCTGAAGAAATCAAAAATGCTAAACATACGCTGGAAATGAGAGCAGGGCAACTGGAGGGTATTGTAAAATGAAAGAACTATCAATTTCAAATATGTCTTTAGTATTATCAGGTTTTTTAATCGTTATTGCACTTATCATCGATCGTAAAGAGAAACTCGAACTAGGTAAGGATATTATCATCGCGGCTGTTCGAGCAGTTATTCAATTATTCGTTATCGGCTATGTTCTTGGCTATGTATTTGATTTGAATAATTTATTTGTCACCTCGGTAATGGCGGGATTCATTATCCTCAATGCAGCCTACCACGCCTCCAAACGGGCAAATAATATTGTAAATGCCTTTCCAATTTCCTTAGCTGCCATAAGTGTTGGGACAATCGTTTCACTTCTTGTTTTACTTTTTTCGGGGACGTTGAAATGGACGCCATCACAAGTTGTTCCCATAACCGGGATGTTGGCGAGTAGTGCCATGACAGCCATTGGAATTGGATACCGCACCATGCATTCAAAATATACCGATCAACGCCAACAAGTTCTCGAACGTTTGGCATTGGGTGCTACGGCTCCACAAGCCTCAAAAGCAATTGTCAGAGAAAGTATCAAGGCAGCCCTAGCGCCAACCGTGGACAGCACCAAAACAGTCGGCTTGGTTAGTTTACCGGGTATGATGTCCGGGCTGATGTTCGCAGGTATTGATCCAACCGAAGCCATCCGTTATCAAATTGTCGTCATGTTCATGATTGTTGCGACAACGGCATTCTCAACCATGATAGCGAGCTACTTAGCTTATCGCAGTTACTTCAATGAGCAGACCCAACTGGTTATTAAATAATAATAAAATTCAGGGCACTTCCCGTTTAAGCGGAAAGTGTCTCTTTTATTGAAAAAATAAATATCTCGACATATCCACCAAAAAATCTCCAACCGCAACCGGAATCTTTTTGGATTTTATCGTGTTTGAAGTATACTTAAACTAACATGGAAACATATAGGAGTGAGAGTATGTTTACAAAGCAAAGGTTAGACGGCGCCTATGAAGGGGCTGTAGTAAAAGAGTTTGATGAAACAACGAAATATGTGTTTATCAGCGACCACCATCGTGGGGATGGCAGTTTGTCGGATGAGTTTGCACGTAACCGGAATATCTTTCAATATGCGCTTGATTATTATTATCAAAACGATTATACGTATGTTGAAGCTGGTGATGGCGATGAACTTTGGGAGTACCAAGATTTTAAGCATATAAAAAATGCCCATCCGGGGGTATTCGAGACGATAAAGAAGTTTTATGATGACGATCGATTCATTATGATGTGGGGCAATCATAATATCTATCTTAAAGATCCGGCATACGTCGAAGAACACTATTTTACAAACTACGACGAATACCATGAGACTTTTTTCGATTTTTTGCCTGATTTAAAACCGATTGAAGCTTTGGTATTAAAGAATGAACGCACGGGTCAGGAAATATTGACTGTCCACGGCCATCAAGGTGATGCACCGAATGACCAGTTTTGGCGACTTACCATGCTTTCCTTAAAATATTTTTGGCGCTTTTTGCATGCTTTTGGAATTCGAAATCCCTCCAGCCCTGTCAAAAATATTAGTAGGCGACACAAAATCGAGAAAAATTATTCCAAATGGATTGCTGAAAATAAAATGATTCTTATCTGTGGGCATACGCACCGCTTCAAGTTCCCTAAAAAGAATGCTTTACCCTATTTTAATACGGGATGCTGTGTTTACCCAACGATTATCACTGCTTTGGAGTTAATTGGAGAAGAAATCATACTTGTTCGTTGGCATGTGCAGAGTGATAAAGATGGGAACTTAAGAATTGTCCGCCAAATCATGCGTGGCCCTGTAAATGTGGCTGAATTTGATTTAAGAGAAACAAAAGAGGCAACTTAATGTATAATATAAATAAACCAATATTGAAAGTAGGTCATAAAGTATGAAGACAGTAAAAAAATGGTCCATGCTACTAGCAGCATCATTCGTGTTGGCTGCGTGTGGTGGTAGTTTAGATCAAGGTTCAGATACAGAATCTCAAGTTGAATCCCAGTCAGAGGTAATCAACAGTGAATCTTCTGAAATTATAGAATCAAGCGAAGTAATTTCCAGTGAAGAAACATCAAGTGTAGAGTCGACACCAGAAGAAACAAGCGAAAGCGAATCGGAAACACAATTAAACGAAGACGAAGCAGCCATGATTGATCGTGCCGTGACGACTATTTCTGATTTAACGGGTTATGCTGAAGAGGACGGCTATCTGTTTATGATTCATCCGATTGAAGGAAATATTGTAACAATTGAGGTTCGTGAAAATCAAGAAGAAACAGCCAGTTTAATGGGTATGTATAAATACAATGATGATACAAAAGCTGTACAGCAAATGGATATCGTTACAGGAGAATATGTCGATTATCCAGCGGAATAAGGAGTGTTAGTTTGAATCTAGGTTTAATCTTGCAAATTTTCTTGATAAGTTTTGTTTATGTCACTTTGAGTACCATCCGCTTGATGCTTACGATGAAAGGGTACCGGGTATTGGCACCTTTACTCAGCATGATTGAGATTGTCATTTATGTGACGGGATTGAGTATCGTGATGAGTAGTTTGGACAATCCTCTTAATTTAGCTTCTTATGCTATTGGCTACGGGGTAGGTATTGCCCTTGGAATCAAAATAGAGGATTGGCTGGCTTTAGGTTATACGATGGTGACGGTTATGACGGCCGACGAAAACAACCGCATGGCCGAGAAATTATGGGAAGAGGGCTATGGCGTTACCATTACGCAGGCACGAGGACGTCACGGAAGTCGTATGGTCCTTAATGTTCTTGCCACTCGTAAAAAAGAGCGTCATCTGGTTAGCCAGATTTTGGAAATTGACGAAAAAGCATTTGTATTTTCTTCAGACCCCAAATATGTGCGGGGCGGATTTTGGTCCAAACGCGTCAGAAAATAACAAAAAGGAAGCCTTGGGAAGTCATCCGGGGCTTCCTTTTTTTCGCATAATGAAAACGCTAAAGATATATTAGTGTATTTTTGTCGATAAAAAGATTAGGAAAAGGTTAGAAAAGGGTTGACTTATCCTAATCGAGAGTCTAGAATAACAACATAATCAAAATCAAGTACGACAAAGGAGGTAATGAAAATGAAGAAAACTTCGACTCAGGCAATGATACCATCACTTCAAGATCTAACTGCATTTTCAACACCTTCTTTCGTCATTATTTTAGTCGAGCCCTAGGATTCTAATTTGCCAACCAGCAAAATTAAGAGTCCTATTTACTGTTGTTTAGGGCTCTTTTACGGATGAGCCCTTCTCAATTGAGAGGCTCATCTTTTTTTATCCTGTTTTTTCTAGCGCTAGAGCAGGATAAAGATGCTAAATTTACGAGATGCGATTAAAAATAGTTATCATGGGAGAAATTATTATGAGTAAAACAACAGAGTATATCAAGACACATTCATTGAAAGTATCATCGGGGATTGCAAATGCTGTCTTTCTGACTATTGGGGTTGGTTTCCTCTTAGAAACAATTGGTAATATGGCCAATATTCCTTTATTGGTAACGATTGGTGGCGTTGCAAAAGTACTTTTGGCTCCGGCGCTAGGTGCAGGTATCGCAGTCATGGAGGGTGGAAATACATTAACGATTTTTAGTGCCATGGCAGTAGCTGCTATCGGTGGTGGTGCGATTCAAATGGGATCGGAAGGCATGATGACGATTATTGGGGGAGAACCTATCGGAGCTTTGTTAGCCGGTACAATCGCAACCTGGATTGGTAAGAAAGTAACAGGGAAAACACCTCTTGACATGATGGCAATTCCAGTTGTAACTTTAACAGTTGGTGGTGTTGCAGCCATTTTCTTGGCACAGTTCATGGGACCTTTGGTGTTGACAATAAGTACAGCTATTTCGGGTGCTGTTGCCAGTAATCCTCTTGTTGGATCAGTCGTTCTTTCCGTTGTATGGGGACTGTTATTAATGTCACCAGCTTCCTCAGCAGCTTTGTCCGTTGCATTGGCACTTGATCCGGTATCAAATGGTGCTATGTTAATTGGAACCACGGCACAATATTTCGCTTACTCTGTTGTTTCGGCTAAAGAAAATGACTTAGGTGGCTATTTGGCTCAAGGGATCTGTACGCCGAAAGTTCAACTTCCAAATATCATTAAGAATCCAGCAATTTTGATTGGTCCAACATTATCATCAGCAATCGTAGGTCCTTTAGCGACAATTGGCTTTGGGTTTACAACAATCCCTGCGATGGGCGGGATGGGATTCTGTTCCTTGGTTGCACCGCTGTTTATCATTAATAATAATGGTTGGTATGCATTAGGAGTATACTTACTATGTGGCGCGGTTCTACCGATTCTGATCACTTTGGCAGTAAACAAAGTTCTATATGCCAAAAAGAAAATTGCAGTTGGAGATATGGCACTTTCAGTTAATTAATAGGGGGATATAAAAAATGGTTGAAAAAACGTTACAAAATCTTGATTGGGCAAATTTAGGATTTGCATATATGGATACAGATTATCGCTTCATCAGTTACTGGAAAGACGGAAAATGGGACGAGGGTACGTTGGATACCGGCAATACTGTTACGATTAACCAAGGCTCACCAGCTCTACATTATGGTCAACAAGTATTTGAAGGCATGAAAGCCTATCGTACAAAAGATGGAAGCATTCAATTGTTCCGTCCTGATGAAAATGGCAAGCGCATGACAAAAAGTTGCGAACGTTTGATGATGCCGGAATACCCAGTTGACAAGTTTGTAGAAGCTGTAAAAGCAGTCGTTAAAGCCAATGAATCATGGGTACCACCTTACGAATCTGGCTCTACTCTTTATATTCGTCCCTACATGATTGGTGTTGGCGAAAATATCGGAGTAAAACCTGCTTCAGAATATATTTTCTCGATTTTCGTGATGCCGGTTGGTCCCTATTTCAAAGGTGGTCTGACTCCAACAAACTTCATTGTTTCCGACTATGACCGCGCTGCTCCGCATGGAACTGGTGCAGCTAAAGTAGGTGGTAATTATGCGTCCAGTTTATTACCGGGGCATTTAGCTCATGAGCGTCAGTTCAGTGACTGTATCTATCTCGATCCAGCCACACATACAAAAATTGAAGAGGTAGGCTCAGCTAACTTCTTTGCTATCACCCATGATGATGAATTTGTGACACCGTACTCACCATCTATTTTGCCAAGTATCACGAAATATTCTTTACTTCACTTGGCTGAGCACAATCTCGGTCTGAAAGTATCCGAACGAGATGTTTATTTGAATGGTTTGGATGAATTCAAAGAAGCGGGCGCTTGTGGAACTGCTGCAGTTATTTCTCCAATTGGTGGCATTCAGAACGGCGACGATTTCCATGTGTTCTATTCAGAAACAGAAGTTGGCCCAGTAACACGTCAATTGTATAATACGCTGACTGCCATTCAATTCGGGGATCTTGAAGGTCCTGAAGGCTGGATTGTAAAAGTTACCGAATAATCGTTTTGCTTTTTTCCAGCTTCTTACTTTGATATGATTAGCGTAGAAAAGTAAGAAGAGGTGGTATCTATGAAAAATTATACTTTTTCGGAGACCATCAAGATTGCGCAGAAACATTTTAAAAGGGCTGAAGTTGGAAGACAATCAGCGGAGCTAGCCTACTATACCTTACTGGCTTTGTTTCCTGTTCTCTTAGCACTGGCAAATGTAATTCCTTTGTTGCCGTTGCCGACAGAACAGATTTTGGAATATGTTCAAATGGCTGTACCGGATGAAGTGGGTACAGTGATTCTGCCAATCTTGGAAGGGTATCTAAGTGGGGGAAGTGGGGGAGCTATTTCGTTAGGGGTCATCATTTCATTGTGGCCAGCATCTAAAGCTTTTTCCGTCTTTCAAAGGGTTTTAAATCAAGTGTATGATACTGAGCCACGAAAAAACTTCATTATCACGCGGATTTTTTCATTCTTGACGGCAGTTCTTATGGTATCGTTAATGGCGGTTGTCGCATTTATCTTTGTATTCGGGCGTGAAATTCTGGAACTTGTCCAATCGTTGCTTCCCGTTGACATACTGGGAGTCATCACAGCATTTGAACAAGTACGTTGGATTATTGCGTTTGCTACATTAATAATGATCTTGGCTTTTGTGTATTACTTTATACCAAATGTCAAATGGGGCATAAAGTATGCTTTACCAGGCGCCGTTTTTGCGACAGTGGGCTTCTTGTTGATTTCCCAGCTATTCTCCCTATACATCAGTATAGCAGGTGGCGCATCAATCGGAACCGGTACAATTGGAGTATTCATTGTTCTCATGATTTGGCTATTCTTACTCGGTAATGTCTTTATTATCGGTGGCGCCGTCAATGTTATCTACTATGATTATACGCATCAAGATGAGCTAGTAGTTGATGAGGATTTTCCATACGTATCCCATATTTTTTCTGAACGTGGCAAGCAATTGATGCTCAAGAAGCAACCTCTTCGAAGAACGTTGACGAAAGAAAATAATAAAATTAAAATGAACTATTTACCGGGCCAAACGGATCCTAACGATTGGATTGGTGAATAAAGAACAAAAGGGCAGCTTCGTTTTCGAGGTTGCCTTTTTGTTCGGACCGAACTAACCAAATCTTAAATGACTTGCCCTTTTTTTATGGCTCTTTTTTCTATATAATGTATACTTGAACATGTCTCTGTTATAAGAAAGGAAAGAAGCATGAGAAATCAATCAAAACAACCTGCCTCAGACGTATCCAAAATTGATTATGGAATTATATTATCCGTCTTTTTATTGGCAATTATTAGTATTGTAACAATTTATTCAACAACTTATATGATGAGTAGCATGCCATCATTACGACCCACCATCATGCAAGTCCTCTGGTATATTATTGGTGGCATCGCAGTCATCGTGCTTATGCAGTTTGATTCTGAACAACTTTGGAAACTTGCTCCGATAGCTTATGGATTAGGGATTTTATTATTAGTCCTTGTCCTGATTTTTTATGACCGTACCAGTTATCAGCTTCAAGGTGCTAAAAGTTGGTTTGTCGTTGGGCCGGTTTCATTTCAGCCTTCCGAAGTTGTAAAAATTTCGCTTATCATGATGCTTGGCAGAGTGATAACGAAACACAATATGGAAACTTCCGAACGAACGGTTAACACTGACTGGAAGCTGCTGCTTCAAATCGCTTTATGGTCCTTGCCTTTGCTCGTTTTGATTATGGCCCAAAATGACTTGGGTACCGTGCTCGTCTATATGGCTATTATCATCGGAATGACGTTGTTGTCTGGTGTGAGTTGGAAAATCCTGTTACCAGTCTTTGGGGCTATCGGTTTAATCGGTGGTATATTGATTTATTTAGTTGTTTATAACCGGGACATCCTTCTGAACCTGGGATTTATGCCTTATCAATTTGCCCGTATTGATTCCTGGCTGAATCCATTCGAAGATAGCCGGGGAGATGCTTTCCAACTTGCACAAAGTATGAAAGCCATCGGTTCTGGCCGTTTGTTCGGGAAAGGTTTGGGAGCATCCGAAGTGTATGTGCCTGTACGAGAATCGGACATGATATTCTCAACGATTGGTGAAAACTTTGGATTTGTGGGAGGATGTTTCCTGATTTTTGTTTACTTCCTGCTGATTTATCAAATGGTACGCATTTGCTTCGACACTAAAAACGAATTTTATGCATACATGAGTACAGGAGTTATCATGATGATTCTCTTCCACGTACTTGAGAACGTAGGCATGACAATCGGCTTACTACCGATCACCGGTATCCCACTTCCTTTTATTTCGCAAGGTGGTTCTGCACTATTGGGAAATATGATGGCAATCGGACTGGTTATGTCCATGCGTTATCATTACAAGAGTTATATGTTCTCTGATGAAGAAGAGCATTATGGGATACGCTAAAATAACTTGAAAGCCCTAAAGCAAAGAAACATTGCTCTAGGGCTTTTTTATTAGTCCAACATATATAGAAAATAGGCACAAGTCAGTACAAATTTACCTTTATTTGTGAGGTAATTGTATCCCGTAATTTTGTCTATGCGGTCTAGACGATAACGCAATGTTGTAGTATGGATAAATAGGTTATCAGCGATTTCTTTTAACGAGTCAGTCTGAATACATTCTGCCAATGTCCCGATTAAATCCAATTGGTGGGTCTGATCATATTCTATCAGTGGTTGAATGACTTGTTCTCGTAAATTATTTATTTGCGGCGAATTATGTAGATTACGAAGCATATCTACTTCCCAGATTTCATTGTAGAAAATTGTTTCACTGTATTGTTTAACCTTTTGACTAATGAATGTTGTCCTTTTAGCTTGGCGGTGGGCTGATGAAATTTTAGAATAATCAGTGAAAATATTACTAATCCCAATCTTATAGGGATAATCTTCGCTGTCGAATAATTCTTTTAGACGACTAATGAACTTTTCGAAATCCGAATTGTTAGTTTGTAAGTTATTTTTCATTCCATAGATTATACAAAAACCATTTGAGTGCAGAGAAATAAAATGGTTTGGTGCTTCTTCATAGAAAATCGAAGTATAAGTATTCTTTAATACTTCAAAAGAAGAATATGAAGAAATATCTATTGAAACATAAATAAGATGATAAGCAGAATAATTACCGAAACCACCAAGGTGAAGTAAATTCAAGGCGCGTTGATTTGAAAAGTTAGTATTATCCAATAAATCGTTGTAAATGCGACTATTATTGTTAATCTTTTCTTCTTGAGATAGTCGATGTTCAGTTAACTTAATCGTCAAATAACTGGCCATTTGTGTAAAGGCAATCTTTATTAATGAAGTGATACAAACATCTTTTGTATCTACAATTATTTTACCGAAAGTATGATTTGCACCACCTATTGGATAAACAAGTAAAACACGATCCTCTTTTTGGACCTCATAATAGTCGTCATAGGATTCACTAGATGCTTGAGTAGAAGTATCAATACGTTCGATTTTTTTAGTCATTTCACTTATTTCAATTTTCGTATTACTTTTTGAATCATAAACAATCGAGCCTTCTAATTTAACATAGAAGTGAATTTCATCCGATATTTGGAGTGACTCGATAAATTTTTCGGTAGTATGATTACTTATTAAGGACCGATAGAGATTTTTATACATCTGATTCATTGACACAATTGTATCTAACTGCGAGTTTATTATTTTTTTGGAAACTTCATTAATAATTTCACGAAAGGGAATTGTAGAATCGCAAATTATAACAGGAATCCCAAATTCATTACCGATATCAAAAAATTCATCCGGTAGCTTTTCAACAAATCGATTTAATTTGACCACAATAGCTGAAATTCCTTTTTCCGCCAATGCTCGAAAAATGGCTACTGTTCCCTCACCGCCTTTTTCACAGAACGAAAAAGTGGTAAGAATCAACAAATCTTTTCCCAAATCGAATTTCACAAAATCTACGACTTCCATGACAGATACTGATTGGATTAGATTGTTAATTCCAGATTTGCCGGCTACAACTTTGAACCCGTTTTTGAAAAATGTTTGTTCTAAAGTTTCTTTAATTGTCACTGGGACAAGGTTCATAGTCTCACTTCCTATAAAAGTAGTAAAATAATTGAATATTTTCATTTTTTTTTAGTATTTCGTTGTAAGCTAATATTCATTATACTGAAAGCGTAAACAAAATACAATTTGCAAAATAGAAACGAGGGAATAGATTTGGAAAATAATAAGATCGGAATCACATCATTAGGTGCATACCTTCCTTATTACTATTTTGATCGCTCAAACCTAGGAGCAGCATGGGGAATTCGTGGTAAAGGAATGAAAAGTTTTGGAAATTCCGATGAAGATTCTGTCACTATGGCAGTTGAAGCAGCCATGGACTGTTTTAGATATATTGATCGTAAAGATATAGATGGGTTACACTTTTCCTCAACGACAGTTCCTTATGCAGAAAAATCGCATGCTACTTTAATAGGAACAGTTTTAGATTTAAAGAAAAATATCATAACTTCTGATTTCACTTCCTCCATGAGATCAGCAACAAGTGCGTTACGAGCTGCCTACTCAGAAGTTAAATCAGGTGGATCAGATAACGTATTGGTCGTTGCATCTGATACAAGAAATGGCTATCCGAAATCAGGTCAAGAACAATATTTTGGTGATGGATCCGCGGCAGTCGTTGTTGGTAAAGGAAATGTAATCGCTACCATCGATGCATTCTCAAGTGTACAAACTGAAATTGTAGATATGTGGCGAAACACAGAAGATGTCTACGTTCGCAATGCAGAAGGACGTTTTGCTTATGAAGAGGGTTACTTGGAATCGGTTAAAGAAGTTTATGGAAATGTTTTAAGCGAAACAGGTCTGACAATTGATGACTTTAACGGAGTAGTACTGGTCTCTGTGGACGAAAAGAGTCATTTAAAAGCAGCTAGAAAATTGAAAATCCCTACCGAAAAAATCGTAAATGCTAACTTTAGCCACACTGGCGTGCTCGGTGTTTCGCAACCTCTATTCGGGTTGGTTGAGGCAATTGAGAAAGCCGAAACGAATGATCGAATTTTATTAATCAATTATGGGAATGGCGCAGACGCTGTAGTTCTTACAGTCACCGAACAGAAAAACAAAGTGATCAAAGAAAATTCAGTTGAAAAATATTTAAATAATCGATCAGAATTTAAAGAATATGGTCGTTTCTTATCTTTTAGAGGCATAATTGAAGCGAATCCTGGGGAAGATTATAAAATTCCAGCATCGACATCACAATCATGGCGCGAACAAGAAACCTATTTAAAGCTCTATGCAAGTAAATGTGATGATTGTGGACAACATATATTCCCTCAAAATCGAATTTGTCCGAATTGTAAATCACTGGATCATTATACGAAAGTAAATAAATCGGAAGAAATATCTCAGCTCTTTACTTATTCTATTGATAACCTTGCTGGTCGGAGTGACGACCCTGTGATTGTGCAATCCATAACAGAAGATAAAGATGGAACAAGATATTATCTGAATATGACGGATTTTGATAAGGATAATGTAAGTGTAGGCATGGATTTAGAGTTCACATTCAGGAAAATACATGATCTTGCGGATTTTCCGAATTACTATTGGAAAGTTAGACCGATAAGAAGGAAGGTGAATAACTTTGGAAATTAAAGATAAAATTGTCATATTAGGAATGGGTTGTTCAAAGTTTGGTGAGCGTTGGGATGCATCAATATCAGATTTGATCATCGAATCAACAACCGAAGCTCTTGATGACGCTAAAGTAGACGTTTCCCAAATCGAAGCTATTTATTATGGAAATGGATTTGAGAATAATATTGCAGCGACTGCGGTTGCAGATACATTAAAAGTTGAAGGCATTCCTATTGTTCGAAACGAAAACTACTGTACATCTGGTCACATTGCTTTAATTGAAGCTATTCAGGATGTTGCAAGTGGACGACACAAGATTGTTATGGCCTTGGGAGCTGAAAAGCTTAAAGATACAGGTTATCCGGGTTTAGGCGTGGGTCGTGGACAAAGTCCAGTTTTAGAAGCAAGGCGAACTGCTCCAGGTTCCTTTGCTCTAATTGGAACACGTTATTTCCACGAATTCGGTCTTTCACACCAAGAAGGGCGCGAAACAATCGGGAAAATTGCAGTTAAAAACCATAAAAATGGTACGTTATCCAAAAAAGCACATTTCCAAAAAGAAGTGACATTGGAACAAGTTCTTAACGCTCCGATTATTGCAGATCCACTTGGATTATATGACTGTGCTGGTAATAGTGACGGTTCTGCTTGCGCAATTATTACGACAGAAGAAATCGCAAAAACAATCAAAGATAAGTTTGCTTATGTAAAAGGTTATGGTGTAGCAATGGATGCTGTTTCACCACTATATCGTCCGAATTTCTCATGGACCAGCTTCAATGCACTTCGCTCTTCTTCGCAACAAGCGTATGATATGGCAGGCATCAAGAACCCGCGTAACGAGATTGACTTGGCAGAAGTACATGATTGCTTCACGATTACAGAGATGTTGATATATGAAGATTTTGGATTCTCGGATCGCGGAAGGGCTAAAGTCGACATAGATAACGGATTCTTCGAAATTGATGGTGGTTTACCAGTGAACGTTGATGGTGGTTTGAAATCATTTGGACATCCAGTCGGTGCGAGTGGTATCCGTATGACATATGAAATCTACAAGCAAGTTCTGCATGAAGTGGATAATCCAAAGCGTCAGGTTAAAAACGCGAATATCGGTTTGAGTCACACGTTTGGTGGACCACCACAAATCAGTGCAGCATTGATACTAGGTAATGAGAAAGGATAGGTAGACAAATGGAATTTCAAAAAGGTTCAGCTTTAGCAGGCTTGAAAGTATTGGACCTTGGTCGCGTGATTGCTGCTCCTTTCGCAGCAGCAATCTTGGCTGACCTAGGCGCAGATGTCATAAAGGTTGAAATGCCTGGTGCAGGTGATAATGCACGGGATAACCTTCCAATGAAAGATGGTGAATCCACGTATTACATGAATTTTAACCGAAGTAAACGTGGTATCACGCTAGATATGAAAAAAGGAAAAGACATTTTCCTAAAAATGGTCAAAGAAGCAGACGTGGTTTTAGAAAACTTCCGACCAGGCGTTATGGATAAACTGGGATATAGCTATGAAGAACTGAAGCAAGTTAACCCTAGAATTATCATGGCTTCTGTTTCCGGTTTCGGTCAAAACGGGCCGTATAAAAACCGTGCAGGCTACGATCCATTGGCACAAGCTATGAGTGGGATTATGAGTGTTACTGGATACCCAGACCAGCCTCCCGTTCGTGCAGGTGCATCAATTGCAGATATCATGGCTGGCCAAAATGCAGTCATCGGAATTTTGGCAGCGCTTCAACATCGCGATCGAACAGGCGAAGGCCAGTGGGTAGATGTTGCCTTGATTGATTCCGCAATCGTGAGTTTGGCTTCTGTTTCCCAAGTATACTTGACCGACCATTCACAAGTGCCTAACCGTAGAGGGAACGGATATGTAGCAGGCGCACCAGGAGGAGCATACAAATGTAAAGATGGCTATGTTGTGACTCTAGCATTAGGCGAGCGTGCTTGGCTAAAAATTACTGAGGTAATGGGTAGAGAAGATTTACGTGAGATGGGCCAATTTAAAACAAATAATGATCGTGTAAATAATTATCAAGAACTTGATAGCTTAGTTGATGCTTGGGCAGCAACATTAACAGTGGATGAAGCAGTTGAAACACTACTGGCTTCAGGATTACCAGCTGGACCAATCTTGAATATGGAGCAAGTTTACAATGATTCTCATGTCCGAGATGCCCGGGAGATGTTTACTAAAATTGACCACCCAGTTGTGGGCGAAGTTGAAATTACAAATCAAGGTATCAAGATGTCTGCAACATCACCTTATGTCAGAAGTTCTTCCCCGACGTTGGGACAACATAATACGGAAGTACTTAAGGAATTCGGATTCTCAAAGGAGGAGATTGAAAGGTTTACACAAGAAGGGATTATTTAACAGGGAAGATAAACAAAAAAGCACTGAGGAGGAAAAAGCACATGCTAACATTAGAAAAAATGCAACAATTGCAAGAACTAATCAACGGTGAGGAAGCCGACAAATTTTTGAATTTTTATTATGGGAAGTTTTTCAGTGGCGATATTTCCTTAACTGAAGATGACAAAACCTACACTTTATCATTCCATAAGGGGAAATTAATTGACATAGAAGAAGGCATGCCAAATACAGGTTTGGATATTGGGGTAACAGGAACAAAAAAAGAATGGGACAAATTTGCAACTCATAAGAGTCTGAGTGTTGCCACGAACAAAGGGAATGCGGACAATTTAACTACACTAGGGGGGGCAATTCGCTTCCGTCAAAACTTCAATGTTGTTGCACAATTGATCCGTGTTTGGGCAGGAATTCGCTAATAGGAAAAGGGAGGAATTTTAAAATGGCAGTTACAGGTTACTATATCAAGGTTAATGGTGTAAAAATTTATTGCGAAACCAACAATGGACCCGGCGAGGATACGATCATCTGTTTACATACAGCAGGACGGGACAATCGCCAATATCATGACATCATGGATAATCTATCAGATAAATATAACATGATCTCTTTTGATATGCCGGCACACGGAAAGAGTTGGCCACTACCAGGTAACGAAGTTGTGAATACTTTCCAAGACTATGGAAAATGGATCTGGGATGTCGTTACGGAATTAGGAGTAGAAAATCCTATTATTATTGGTTGCTCGATGGGTGGAAATATCGTCTATCATATGGCAATTGAATACCCTGTCAAGGCGATTGTATCCATGCAGGGTGCAGCACATACAGATACCATCAACGAGAAGATTTTGGAATTATTGAATCACCCATACGTGAATCCGCAACATTCTCACTTGGAATTCAGCGAATGTTTAATTGGAAGCGCTACAACGCAAGAACGCCGTGATTTTATCATGTGGGGTGTCATGACGGAAATTGGTAAAACCAAACAAGGCGACTTAACTCAATATGGTAGTTTCGACGTGCGTGACCGCATGAGTGAAATCAAATGTCCTGTTATGGTTATCCAAGGTTTAGATGACGCCATTGCGACAGGCGAAATGGCAGAGAAAACGGTTGCCATGTTGACTAACGCTGAAAGAGTTGAATACAAACCAATCGAAGATTACGGACACTTCATTATTGTTGAGAATCCTGAACTTGTTTCAGAGTATCTGGACGAATTTGTTTCAAGCCTATAAATAGATGATTGAAGGTGATGCGGTGTATTTTTAGAATAAATTACCGCATCACATAATCAGAATAGAAAAGAGGGTTAATATGAAAATCAAAGAACGTACCTCCGACTTCTTAGTATTTTTAATTCCTGTCATGTTTATCGTCGCCATAACGTTAGCGCTTTCTGGTAGAGGGTTGTGGGGAATTTATCCGGCGATAGCCGTTACCGGCATACAGCTATTTATGGGATTGATTGAGGGAGATAAAATTCCAAAGAAAAGTTTTTGGATTTTAGTGATTGGATTCTTGATTATCCATGGTGGTGGAATGACCGGTATGATTTATTACTATTATCAGTTTGGTAACACAGCTCCAGATTTTCTTATCATGGGCATGCACCCATCTTGGTTTTATTTTGTCGTCGTTTATTGGTTGGGGTCGTTGCTCTATCAAGCTGGATTTTTGATTCTTATGAAAGATCAATGGCTCTCACAAGAGAAATGGGACAATTTTCTGGAAGAAATCAAGGCCGAGGATAATAATCCTCCCTTATTACCTGATACGCTTGATGTAGATGGTAATAAAGTAGAAGCAAGGGGAGAGGTGTAGACAATGCGTAATGTGATTATATTAGGCACGATTGGCTTATTGTTGGTTGTCTCTTATTTCATCGGTACTCATTTCAGTAAAGGATCCAAGGGTTCTGCCTCCTCCTTTATCGGTAGTTCAAAAAGTTTCGGTTCAATTGTCATTGCCTTGTCAACAGCAGCAGCTATTGCTTCAGGTTGGATGTTGGTAGGTCTTCCTGGGGTTGTATACACAAGCGGAAATGCCATGACAATGAATGCTCTTATGGCTGTTGGGTTTACATTGGGATATATTTTTATAGGGAAAAAAGTGCGAGGCTTGGCTGAAGTTAAAGATATTTCTTCAATCGGGGATTTAGTGGATGCACGCTATAATAATAGTCGTCTCGTTAAATTCTGTACAGCAACTGTGTTATTTATTGGGACATTCTCCTACTTAGCAGCACAAATCGGTGCTGGCGCGAGTTTGTTGACATATCTATTTGGATGGGATACCTTCATATCCGCTGTTCTGATTTTTACAGTTGTAATCGTTTATGTAACATTGGGCGGTGAATCAGCAGGGATCATGTCTCAAGCTTTTCAAGGTTTGATCATGTTCATCGCAGGAATCATTCTTTTGGGTATATTCTTCTTTTCGGGTGGGTTCGGAGCCATGACTGAAGGAGTACTCAACAACGCAGTTGTGACAGGTTCTAATGGTGTCACGTCGACATTTGAAGCGATTCACCTGACTGCGTTTGGTAATGCTACAGAAGCACAATCAATGAACTTCTACATCTTGGGAATCATCGGTGCAGTTTGCCAACCTGCTACAATTTCTCGGATGTATGCAATTAAAAATCCTCGTGACTTGCCAAATTTGGGCATGCAAACAGGGATTATTCAAGGAGTTGTTTCATTCTTCGGATTTTCAATCGGTTATTTGGCGGTACTGCTTGTGACAAATGGACTCATGGATCCAATTGCAGATCCATCGACAGTATCCTGGGCGGTTGGAGAATATCTTGGTTTCGGTATGCAACTACTCCTTTACACAGCGATTATGGCTGCGATTGTTTCTTCATCCAGTACATATATGACGCTGGGAGCTTCAGCTTTTGCCGTTGATATCTTGAGTGCAGTGGGTGTTAAGCAAGATGACAGAACGAAAATCCGCACCTATCAAATTATGATTGTTGTTGTTGGTGTAGTGGCAATTCTTCTTGCTTCATTCTCTGGCGAGACAGTTTCGTTACTTGGTGCACTTGGATGGGCAACCTTTATGACGATCTTCATTCCAGTTGTAGTAATCGGCATGTTCTGGAAAAAAGCCAATGCAAAAGGTATGGGAGCAGCAGCAGTTGTAGCATTACTTGGTAATATTACAGGATTACTACTCGTCAATTTCACCACGATTCAATGGCCTCAGGGCTTGCCTTGGTATATGTATCTGATTGTCTTGACTACAGCTACTGGAGTAGTAGTATCCTACTTAACATTTGATGCAGTCGAAGATTTACCAGAACCAAATGCAGTCCGTGCTTTGAGTTTATAAAAAATATATAGGGGGAAATATAAATGGCAGAGAAGAAAAAATATTCAATGTTGGTGTGGAGCAATCCTACGGAAGGTCAAGAAGAAGAATACTTGGATTGGTACGCAGGTCAGCATATTCATGACTTGTTACGCATTCCTGGATATGTTGGTTGTAAGTACTACAAACTATCAGATATCCAATTGTCCAAGGATACTGAACACCAATATAAGTATTTGATTATATGGGATTTTGAGACAGATGATTTTGAAGCGGTCAAGGAGGATATTTCAGCTCGTATGAAGGATGGCCGTACGGTCTTCATCCCAGCTTTTGATACCGCTTACTGGGACGCGACGGTTGAACCGATTACAAAATATGTCACTTCTGAAGAGATAAAAGGTTTGACGCCAGATGAAGTGCGTGAAGTATCGGAATTAAAAAATCCATATAAACAGTAATCTGAGGGAGGAAAAGGCGGTTCGAAGGATGTTTTCCTGAATCGCCTTTTCATTTTATATGGCTAAGTACTTCCGAATGATAACTAAAGGGTGGGATTCTAATATGAGTGAAGTTTTGTTAATCATTTTAATTGTTTTGTTGGGACGTGTGTTCGGAAGGATATCTTTTTTTGGAATCAAGTTTGGATCAGCAGGCGTGTTGCTTGTTGGCCTCGTTTTCGGCCATTATGGATTTGAAATCAGCAAAATAATTACCGACATAGGTTTGCTGATGTTTGTTACGGGAGTAGGCTTGTCAGCCGGTCCGATTTTTATCCAAAATTTCAAAAATAAGGCCACGTCCTATATTGTTATCGCAATATCGACTATTGCATTTGCATCATTAATGACGGTGGGTATCTACAATATGTTTGATCTTCCGTTACCACTAACCATTGGTGTTATGACTGGGGCTTTGACAAGTACACCTGGGTTGGGTGCGGCTGTTGAAGCAACACAATCCGATTTAGCTTCAATCGGTTATGGAATCGCATATGTTTTTGGTGTAGTAGGTGTCATTTTATTTGTTCAGTTATCCATCAAATTTCTAAAAATTAATGCAAAAGATGAGGCCAGGATTTTTGTGGCCAATTTGAATAGTGGCTTGTCTGAGAAAAAGAAAATTCATCCATTTAAATTTGATAAAAACGGTTTTTTCGCTTTCTTTTTGGCCTTGCTCTTTGGAGTTCTGGTTGGTAAATTGGAGTTACCGCTTCCAGGAGGGGCAGCATTAAGTTTAGGAAATGCGGGAGGAGCTCTCGTTTCAGGTCTTTTCTTCGGGTATTTGGGAGGCATAGGCCCTATTTCATTGAAAATAACGCCTGAAGATTCAAGCCTTTTGAGCGATTTTGGGTTATTATTGTTTTATGCTGGAACGGGTGTAAGTGCGGGGGCAGGTGCATTGGAAATCCTCCAACAATATGGCCTGGTTCTCTTTTTGAGTGGAGTTGCTATTACAGTATTTTCTGCTCTAGCGGCATTCCTGGTCGGTCATTTTATTTTCCGCATGAATATCATCGATACACTGGGCTCAGTAACCGGAGCGATGACTGCCACGCCAGGATTAGGAACTTTAATAGACGCGACAGAGACACCACAAGTTGCTGCTATTTATGCTTCAACGTATCCGATTGCATTATTGTGCGTGGTTCTGAGTGCGCAAATACTGAGCCTGCTCGGTTAAGGAAGGTAAGGGGGGAATAGCGATGACTGGACAAAAAAAGACCATAATTACAGTTGCTTTATCGGGTTCCCAGGGATCCAAAGAAAAGAACCCACATACACCTGTTACTGTCGATGAGATGATTGAAGATGCCTATCATTGTTATCTTGCTGGTGCTTCAATCGTTCATATTCATGTTAAAGCGGATGACTGCATCACGTATGAAATCAACAATGAAAAGTTCCAACAAGTAAAAGAAGGAATTGAAAGACGTTGTGACATGATTGTCAATCTCACGACTTCAGGTGAAGTAAAAACTTTTCAGGGTTTGGAAATAATGGGTGAATTGGATGGCTATCAAAACAAGCGGCTGGGAATACTGGATCTTGAACCTGAAATGGCAACTTTTGACATGGCGACCATGAATTTCGGTGAAAAAGTATTCCTTAACCCCTTAACCTTTCTAAGGACATCAGGAAGAAAAATGAAAGATTTGAAAATCCTTCCTGAAGTTGAAATATTTAATATAGGGGATATCCAGATGGCCCAACAACTCATAAAAGAGGGGGCATTGCCAGAAAATCCCTATTACCAGCTTTGTCTGGGAGTTTCAGGTGGCACGCCAGCTACTATAAGAAACTTGGTCTTTCTGCAAGAGGCTTTACCTGCAGGGTCAACATGGAGTGCTCTGGGAATTGGAATTGACCATCTGCCCATTCTTTTTACTACAGTAGCAATGGGAGGACATGTGCGAGTAGGTTTAGAAGATAATCTCTATTATACCCGAGGACAGAAAGCAACGAATGTTGCACTGGTAAAAAGAGCTGCGAGGATTATCAACGAATTTGGTAATGTTGTGGCTAGTCCAATGGAAGCAAGGAAAATATTGGGAATCAGGATTTAAGTAGAATAACGCACAGGCATATATGCCTGTAAGCGCCCTGACTTGTACGAGTGGGCGTTTTTTGCTGGGTAGCTTTGCTTAATTCAGTCTCTTTTTATATTTTTATAAGATGTCTGAACAAAGAAATTCGAATCAAAGAATTTAGACTACTCAACTCGAGAAAATGAATTGAGTAAGCTTTTCAAAAGGCTTTCTGTTTCTTATGTTTCTCAGCTATAATGAATGGGAAGGTTTAGTGAGGAGGATTGTCAATTGGATTTATCTAAAATCATTCAAGGCAAAAAACTATCGGAAACAGAAGAAGCAATTCTTAGATACATCATCGCAAACATAGACACCGTCTTGGATCAAGGCGTTCGTACAGTTGCTAAGGAAAACTATACTTCTCCCGCTACAGTCATGCGTTTGTCCAAAAAAATGGGATATAACGGTTTTATTGACCTCTACTATCATCTAGAACCCATGGTAAGGGGCAGTAAAGCCCCCATGAAACAAAGCTATGAAAGCTATATTGGCGATTTGGAAAAATACCAAACTGAAATCGAGCAATTTCTCACTTTATTGAATACTATTAAAGATAAAAACATCTTTATTTACGCAACAGGTTTCTCAGGGATTATCGGTGAATATATTTATAAGAAACTTTTGGTGAACGGGAAACGGACCTTATTTGCCAGTGGTACCGACTCAGTAGGGGTCCTGGAAAACAACGTGGAAATTGCGGGATTGTTCTTGACGATTACGAAATCAGGTGAGACGAGGCAGGTCGTTGAAAAAATGAAGTATTTTAAAGAGCAAGGAATACCTGTGGTTACTTTCACGAATGAAACCGACAATTCAGCCGCACGCTTAGCTGATGTGGTCTTTCCGATTATGGATGGGGACACATTGGACGATCGCAATATTAAAGGAAATTATTTTTTTGACCAGGTGCTCTTTCTTTTCGAAACCATTATGAAAGAGTATCAACAAAACTGAAACACGTTTCGAAACTGCGAAACAGGTATGGAATAGGATTGAAATCCTTTTCATACCTGTTCTTTTTTTATACACTAGGTTTATATTGAAAAAGGAGAGAAAAAGATGAAAGAAAAAGTGATGAACGGCTTACAACGTTTTTCCAAGGCCATGTTTGTTCCAGTCCTCATTCTACCCATTGCAGGTATTTTGATTGCGGTTGGTAACCTATTCACCAACGCAAAATTAATTGAACAATTTCCATTTATGGATAATCCCATCACCACAGGTTTTGGAACCATCTTATCCGGTTCATTGGTGTCCATTTTAACGAATTTAGGATTAATTTTCAGTGTGGGTATAGCCTTGGGATTAGCCAATAAGAAAAAAGCAGAAGCAGCTTTTACGGCTTTACTCGGCTATTTGGTCTTTATTAATGCGATGAATCGTTTCTTGATATTGAATGGCACTTTAATTGATGCGGATTCCTTGCAAGGAACAGGTCAAACAATGGTTTTGGGTGTCCAAATATTGGATATGGGCGTTTTTCTGGGAATTATCCTTGGAATTGTAACCGCTTATGTTCACAACCGATTTGCAGATCGGGAATTTAACGGAGCCCTCCAAATTTACGGTGGCTCACGCTTTGTTTTTATCATTTTGATTCCCGTTCTTGTCCTATTGGCCATCTTGTTCGCGTTTATCTGGCCATTCTTCCAAACTGGTATTAATCAAATGGGCCAATGGATTAACCAAAGTGGTAATTTCGGTTTATTCCTTTATGGCATGTTGGAACGTTTATTGATTCCGACCGGTCTTCATCATTTGGTTTATACGCCGTTCCTTTACACATCCCTTGGTGGCGTGGAAGAAGTCGGTGGTCAAGTATTGGAAGGTGCCCGTAATATTTACTTCGCGGAAATCGCGGATCCAAATATCAGTGTTCTTTCACCAAGTGTCATCTGGGATGCACGTGGTATTTCGAAAATGTTTGGTTTGATTGGTGCCTGTCTAGCGATGTATCACACAGCCAAACCAGAAAACAAAGCGCGTGCAAAAGCAATTTTGATTCCAGCCGCTTTCACTTCTTTTGTAGCAGGTGTGACTGAACCAATCGAATTCTCATTCATGTTTGTTTCACCCATTTTGTTTGTCATCCATTCTGTTTTAAGTGGACTCAGCATGGTGGTGTTGAACCTCTTTAATGTTCGTGCCATTGGTCCAAATGGGTTTATTGACTTCTTGCTTTATAACGTGCCTTTGGGAATCGAAAAAACGAGCTGGCCGATGTACATCTTGGTGGGGGTTGTATTCTTTGCCCTCTACTACGGAATTTTCCGTGCCTTGATTAAATTGTGGAACTTGAAAACAATTGGTCGCGAAGATACGGGTGAAGTAAAACTGTATTCCAAAGCAGATTATCAAGAAAAAGTTAAAGGTGTTTCACCTGACTCCGTTGCGACCGCAAATGAAATCGAAGGCAATGCCGATGTCATTGTGGCAGCACTTGGCGGTAAAGAAAATATCAAGACTGTAGAAAACTGTTATACCCGCTTAAGACTTACTTTGGCAGACCCAAGTAAAGTCGATGAAGCGATTTTGAAAAACGAAACAGGAGCCAGCGGCGTTATCACGAAAGGTGAAAATGTCCAAGTTGTTTATGGGTTGAATGTGACCCAAGTCCGTCGTTCCGTTGATCAATTTTTAGGTAATGTTACAAGCGAGTAGATGAAGGAGAGAATATACTAATGAAGAAATTTTCAGTTGTGATTGCTGGTGGTGGGAGTACCTTTACCCCAGGGATTGTTATGATGTTATTGGATAATGCCGATAGATTCCCGTTGCGATCTTTGCGCCTCTACGACAATGATGCAGAGAGACAAGGCGTATTGGGCGAGGCTTTAGCAATTTTAATGAAAGAACAAGCGCCTGAAGTTGAATTCATTTATACAACCGACCCGGAAGAAGCGTTTACGGACACGGATTTCTGTATGGCTCATATCCGCGTTGGAAAATATGCAATGCGGGAACAGGATGAGAAAATTCCCTTGAAATATGGTGTCATCGGGCAAGAAACATGTGGACCGGGTGGACTGGCTTATGGCATGCGCAGTATTACCGGCATGATGGAGATCATCGATTATATGGAACAATATTCGCCAGAATGCTGGATGTTGAACTATTCCAATCCTGCCGCAATTGTTGCGGAAGCATGCCGTGTGCTTCGTCCAAATTCCAAAGTACTGAATATTTGCGATATGCCAGTTGGGACATTACGTCGCATGTCACAAATCATCGGCAAACAACCAAGCGATTTGGACGTTCGTTATTTTGGGCTGAACCATTTTGGCTGGTGGACAAGCGTTAAAGATAAAGAAGGTCACGAATATGTCGACCAAATTCGGGAGTACGTATCAGAACATGGGTATTTGACCCAAGTGGAAGTCGATACGCAACACATGGATGAAAGTTGGCAAGCGACTCACAAGAAAGCAAAAGATATCTTGGCAGTGGATGATCGTTATTTGCCGAATACTTACTTGAAATACTATTTATTCCCTGATGAAGAAGTTGCACATTCAGATTGCACATACACCCGTGCAAACGAAGTCATGAATGGTCGGGAAAAAACCGTCTTTGATGCAGCACGTCGTATTGTAGAAACTGGAACCGCTGTTGATAGTGGTTTCCATATTGATAGTCATGCCAGTTTTATAGTTGATTTAGCTCGGGCAATCGCTTACAATACTCATGAGCGGATGGTGATGATTGTTGAAAATAATGGTGCAATCGCAAACTTCCCGGACGATGCCATGGTAGAAGTACCATGTTTAGTCGGAAGTGACGGACCTGAAGCTTTAGCGCAAGGAAAGATACCATCGTTCCATCAAACATTGATGTACCAACAGGTAATGGTGGAAAAAATGGCAGTTGAGGCTTATGTGGAAGGTAGTTACCAAAAACTATGGCAAGCATTGACACTGTCGAAAACGATTCCAAGTGCAAAAGTTGCAAAAGAATTGTTGGACGATTTAATTGAAGCAAACAAAGAATTTTGGCCAGAACTAAAATAATTCAAAATGGGGCGAGCGGAGAGGTCTGCTCGCTCTATTTTAATGACGGAGGTAATTATGAAGATTGGTTTAATTGGTTTAGGAAAAATGGGTTACCCATTGTTGCAAAATATGCGGGAGAATAACATTGAAGTTGTTGCACACGACATAAACCCTGAAATACGCGCATCAGTTGAGGAATGTGGCGGTGAGTTTTGTCAATCGGTTCAAACTATCGTGGATGCATTGGGTCAGGAGCAAAAAGTCATCTGGTTGATGCTGCCGGCTGGAGCCCCTACCGAAAATGTTTTCCAGGAAGTGTTGCCTCTTTTAAGAGAAGGCGATATTCTGATTGAAGGTGGGAATACCCATTTTGAAGATTCTAAACGACGCCATCAAGAAGCAGCTACAAGAGGGGTTTCTTTTTTTGACGTAGGGACATCCGGGGGCGTGAGCGGTGCCAGAAATGGTGCCTGCATGATGATTGGTGGCGATGCGGAACGTTTCAAAGAAATCGAATTTCTGTTTGAAGCTATTAACGTTGAGAATGGCTATTTCTACGCAGGCGAGAGTGGCAGCGGGCATTATCTGAAAATGGTTCATAACGGGATTGAATATGGTATGATGCAAGCAATCGGGGAAGGGTTTAATTTACTTCATCACAGTGAATATCCTTATGACTTAGCGAAAGTCGCGAAAGTGTGGAATCACGGTTCCGTTATTCGCAGTTGGTTAATGGAATTGACCGAATCGCTATTATTGAAAGACGCAAATATGACCGATTTGGAAGGAGCGATTCCTTCGTCGGGCGAAGGGCGTTGGACGGTAGAAGAGGCTCTAAAACACCAAGTTTCTCTACCTGTCATCACACAGGCATTAATGGTGCGTTTTGCATCGACTGATCAAGAAAAATACGGGGAAAAAGTGGTTGCCTCTTTGCGAAATGAGTTTGGAGGACATGCAATTCCTGTTAGAGAGGACGATTAAATGCAATATAAAATAGGCGTCGACATTGGCACGACCAGTACGAAAGCAGTGTTATTTGATGAAAAAAATAATATTAAAGCAATTGCGAATGAAGCTTATCCAACCTTTCGTCCTACTCCTGAAAAATCGGAGCAGGACCCAAAACAAATCTATGAAGCCTTTAGACGAGCAATTAAGCAACTGACAGCGCAAGTGGAGCCGGATGGGGAAGTTTTATTCTTGTCCTTTTCCAGTGCTATGCATGCCTTAATGGCGGTTGATGAAGCGGGACAACCTTTAACGAATATGTGGATTTGGTCCGACAATCGGGCACAAAGACAAATCGAAAAACTAAAGCAACAGGCCGACTGGCAAAAATATTATCATCAAACGGGGACACCGGTACATCCGATGAGTCCCTTTGCGAAGTTGTTGTGGATGCAGGAAGAGACGACACTTTGTGAACATGCTTTTAAGCTGATCGGGATAAAGGAATATCTGTTCTATCATTTGACCGGCAAATATGTGATTGATTATTCAATCGCTTCTGCAACAGGACTATTCAATATTCACGACCTGGAATGGGATAACGAGATTTTAGCGGAGTTACAAATTTCCCCTGAAAAATTATCGCAACCCGTGGATGTGACGACAGCTTTTGCTTTCCAAGATGCCCAGGTTGCCTTGGAACTCGGCCTTTCCGAACGAACGCAACTTATCATAGGTGCGAGTGACGGCTGTTTGGCCAATTTAGGAACGGGTGCAAACGACAAAGGGGAAGTTGCCATAACGATTGGTACCAGTGGCGCATTGCGGATGACAATGGACAAACCATACCTGGATCCAGAAGGACGCACGTTTTGTTATTATTTGTCACCTGGAAAATGGGTGGTCGGAGGAGCTGTCAATAACGGAGGCAATGTGCTCGAATGGCTAAATAACATTCTTTATGAAGAAGACAAGCGTATTTACAGTGAAATGCCACTTGCACTAAAGGAGACGGATATTGGCGCTGAAGGGTTACTATTCATCCCTTACTTGAACGGCGAACGCGCACCACTTTGGGATGGGACTGCGCGTGGAACCTTTCATGGCTTAAGTGCTTTTCATGGTAAAAAGCATCTGATTCGGGCTGCACTTGAAGGTGTTATGTTCAATTTGAAGGAAGTCTTAAACATCTTGGAAGAAATTGGTGGCGAAACGCTGGCGATTAAAGCATCCGGTGGCTTTTTAGCATCGGACGAATGGGCACAACTTGCGGCTGATATTCTCGGTTATCCACTGACTGTTTCTCATTCGCTTGAAAGTTCAAGTCTTGGAGCCATTCTTTTGGTTGAAGAAGATCATGGGGTACTTACTGAAGGGAAACAAATCCTTTCGCGTGCTAAATTTGTTGAAGCCTATGCCATCCACTACAAGAATTATATTCGCCATCGAAATGCACTGCGTCATTTAGAACTACAAAAGGACACTTTCTGACAATTTTCTCGTGTATACTAAAAGGATACAATGATAGACGAGAGTAGGGCAGGAATTGGAAATAATGGATTTAGTTTTGACGATTGGTATGGGTGTGCTGGGAGCTTATTTGGGCCGACGATTTAAAGTGCCAGCCAGTTTTATGTTGGGTCCCATGTTCGCAGTGGCGGTATTCAATATTTTGACAGATGGTGCGACTTATCCGACTTTTATGAAAAACTTTACGCAAATGGTTTCTGGAACATTCATCGGTGCGGGTATCAGCAAGAAAGACGTGAAATTGTTACGGAAAATGATTATCCCTGCAATTCTTAATATTGTAGTGTTAATCATTTTTAGTTTGTTGATGGCGCTCGTACTCGCTAAAGTAGGCGGTTTTTCTTTTGCCACCGCTGCTTTTGCAACAGCCCCAGGCGGCTTGGTTGACATGGTCATTGTCAGTCTGGATATGGGCGCGGACCCAGCCATCGTTTCGGTGATGCAAACCGTACGTTTGTTTAGTATTATCGGGCTGTTTCCAGCTATTTTCTCCCGGATGATTTCCAAGGGAGATTCTTTACAGGACACAATGGTTCCACAAAAAGTAGCTGAACAAAAACGAGGACGGATTTGGCTGACAGCACTTATTGGAATGGTTGGCGGAGTGATAGGATTCTTTTCCGGTGTGCCAGCCGGTCCGCTTATTTTCTCGATGATTGCCGTAGGTGCACAAAATATTTCAACCCAATCTGCAGTCATGCCTGTTCAAATCAAACAAATAGCCCAAATTTCAGCGGGTATTTTGATTGGCTCATCCATTCATTTTGAAGCCATCTTGGCGTTAAAGGATGCGATTGTCCCTGCTATCATCATGATTGTGGGATATCTTACCCTAGTGGTGGTGATGGCCTCCTTCTTTTATAAAACTGGTAAACTCAGTCTGGCCACTGCCTTATTTTCCTGTGCGCCAGGAGGAGCCAGTGATTTGGCGTTGCTAGCGATTGATTATAATGCCAATGCTGCAGTTATTTCTTTGATGCAAACATTCCGAATGGTGATGGTGATTACCTTTTATCCGACCGCCATATTGTTGGTAAATAATTTATTGCAATTATAGGGAAAAACTTAATGCCTCTTGAAGCCAATCTATGCTATATTTTAGTAAGGACAACATAGGAGGCAATTAAATGATTCAATTTTACGGACACTCGACTTGCACAACGTGTAAGATGGCAGAAAAATGGTTGGAAGAAAGTGGCATTGCATACGAATGGAAAAACATTAAGGAAACGACTCCCGATCGTGAAGTACTTCGTGACATTCTGGAAACGGAAAAACTGACAACAAAGCGTTTATTTAATACGAGTGGAAATCTTTATAAAGAGCTTGGTCTCAAAGATAAAATCGAGACCATGTCCCTTGAGGGAAAATTAGATTTGTTGGAAAGTGACGGGATGTTAATCCGTCGTCCGTTCCTATTTGATGGAAATACCGTATCAGTAGGTTATAATGAAGATATGTTCAACGAAATATGGAAGTAGGGATAATATGACTGCAGTAAAATTTAGTGAAGAAGGATTCTGGATTGAAAAGAAAGAAGATACGTTTGTTATCGGACTTTCGGATAAAGGCCAAGACGATTTGGGGGAAGTCAGTTTTGTAGACTTACCATCAACAGGTGCCATCAAAAAAGAGGATGTCCTAATCGGTGTGGAAGCAGCAAAAGCTGTCACGGAATTAACGGTTCCTTTTTCGGGAACAATCAGTGAGGTTAACTCCGACCTAGAAGACGATCCAAGTACTTTAAACAGTAATAATCGTGAAGAAACATGGATTGTTAAAATGACCGATGTTTCCGACACAGATTTCGAAGCTTTATTAAATGAATCAGGTTTCGAAGGTTAAATAAAAAAATAGCTGATATCCCAAAAGAGGGGATGTCAGCTATTTTTTGCCATTTGGCGACGGTTAAGAAATGAGTAAATAGCTAACAGGCGTGAAATCACTAATTGGCGACGGTTAAAAGTTCTACGGGTAGCTAACCGTCGTGATTTCCTAAAAAAGCGACGATTAGGGAATGAACGAGCAGCTAACAGGCGCGAAATCTCTAATTGACGACGATTAACAATTGTCTGGATCTCTAATCGTCGTTTTTTAAAACGAATCATCAATCTTCCTCAGCCATCTGTTTCATATACTCAGTGGGGAAGCAACCTGTGTAATTCTTAAATACTTTACTGAAATAGGAGCTGCTATTGAAACCACAGTTCAAGGCAACATTGGTGACGACAGTCTTCCCAGTTCGAAACAACATTTTCGCATATTCAATGCGTTGGTAATTTACATATTCTGTTAAATTTCTACCGGTTTCTTGTTTAAATTTCCGCGATAAGTAGGCAGGGTGAAAATGCAAGGCTTCGGCAACATGATTAACACTCACATCATCGGTAAAATGAGCATCCACATATAGTATGACATCTCGTATTGCCGCGGTATAATTCTTCATCGAAAAATCACGTACCATGTCACAAAAGGCCTTTGCCATATCATGCGCCAACACTTCGTCTAAATATTTTGCTGAAGTGGCATTTTCTATTAATGTCGCAAATTTCTCTGACATCAAGTGTAAATAAACGGGTGGAACCCCGCCGTATTTAGCGGCCACACGCATCAGCGTTTTTCGAGTAATCAGCCCATTTTTACGGTCTCGTAAATAATCATCTTGCATACGGATTACACGCGTATCGAAATTATTAGGGGCACCGACTAACTTGAATAAATCAACATATTCTTCGTAACTCCCATGCATAATGGCGGTTATCATTCGCTCTTCCATTTCATACCGGTAATTTATTTCTTTAGCATCTATTAACTCCATGCGGTTCTGGAATTCAGCATCCATTTTCAGCGACACACGAACCACCTCCGTCTTAATCATATCATATTAACGCATTTTAAAGAGGTTGAAAAATTACATGGTCCTCTCGGATATGTACAAGAATTAAGCGATGTAAGCGCATATAATTACCTCAAGGAATCAAAGTGAAAAGGTTTACTTAGGAGGAAAAGATATGGAGAGAAACAAAAAAGAAACAAAGCCGTCACAATACCGGACAGCTAAGTTTTATGAAATTATTCTATTTTCAACAAACAATACGGCTACGAATTTTTATAACTTCATGATGGGATTTGTGACTTATTATGCGGTTGGTGTAGCGGGATTAGCTGTCTTCTTAATTTCAACATTATTAACAGCTATGCGTATTTTTGATGGGGTGGTCGATCCTTTTATTGGATACGTGATTGACAAAACCGATGGTAAATTTGGTAAATTTCGTCCTTACATTTGGATTGGGAATTTGACCATGATTGGAACCATCGTTCTTCTGTTTCAAACGACGCACCTTGTGCCCGAAAACTTCCGATTGTATTATTTTTTGGCAGTTTATGCGGTCTACATATTAGGCTATTCCCTACAAACAACTGTTACCAAAGCTGGGCAAAACGTTATTACTAACGATCCGAAACAACGTCCGTTGTTCAGTATGTTTGATGGGATTTTTACGACCCTCTTTTATTCAACGGCAGGCATTTATGTTTCTAACTACTTGAGTTCAAAATACAACGGAGAGTTTGGTCTCGACTTCTTTACGGAATTTTCCACGACATTTATGGTGGGTTCCTTGATATTGACTGTTTTAGCAACAATCGGAATTTGGAAAAAAGACCGTACTGAATTCTTTGGTTTGGGAGCCGAAAACCAAACGGATAATATTAAATTTAAAGACTACGCGAAAATTGTCAAAGAAAATCGTGCCCTGCAAATGTTGACGCTCGCAGCTTCAACAGACAAATTAGGAAGTAAAATAAAATCCAACTCCATTTCTGGAGTTCTCTTCTTTGGTATTATCATAGGGGATTATGGGTTGATGGGTGCACTTTCGGCCATCTCTATTCTACCAGGTATTTTCTTCAACGTTTTTGGGAGCATGATTGCACGTAAATTGGGCCAAAAGAGAACCTATGTACTTGCGCAAAGTTCTGCATTTTTAGTTAATGGATTGATGATGTTGGTCGTTTTAATGGGGGACCCTACAAAAATTTCCTTATCCAATCCTAACTTGATGACTGTTCTGTTTGTTGGTTTGTTTATCCTGGCTACAGTTCAAAACACAGGGGATGCCATGCAAATCTCGATGATTTCGGACGTTACCGATTATGAGACAGCACGTTCAGGTGCTTATGTACCTGGTTTAATTGGGACAATCTTCTCCTTCGTCGATAATTTCTTCTCGTCATTCTCAAATAGTATTGTAGGTTTCGTTATTGCCATGGTTGGTTATACAAATACGCTTCCAGAAGTAGGTGATGCTTCTACACCACTCCTAATTTTGTTAGGCATTGGACTTTATCTAGGCGGACCGATGTTAGGATGGTTGTGTTCCATGATTGCGATGAGATTCTATCCACTGGATGGTAAGAAGATGGAAGAAGTTCAGGCAATTATTTTAGAAAGAAAAGAGAAGGGCTTGATTACAGAAGATATTCACGAAGTGACCGATGAATTCGCAGTTATCAAAGCAGAAATATAAGATTCGGGTAAACACACAACCCTTCCTTGAGGGTTGTGTTGTTTTTTTACAAATATAAGTTAGTTTTGTTCTTGCGGAAAATGTTTTTATTTTCTAAAGTAAAGAAGGAATACTCACGAACGGGGGAAAATAGATGCTTTATCCAATTATGACAGAATCACGTACCGTTTTAGATTTAAACGGGATATGGAAGTTTTTGCTAGCTAACGATGAGATATTGGTGGACACAACGCGTCCTTTGGAAACGGACGGGGTTATGGCTGTACCGGGATCTTTCAACGATCAAGGCGCCATTGACAAAATTCGATTTCATGTAGGGGACGTTTGGTATGAACGTGAATTTTCGCTACCCAAAACAGTGATGAACGAGCGCTTGGTATTGCGTTTTGGATCTGTGACGCATTTTGCGACCGTTTATGTAAACGGAAAACAAATTTTCGAACACAAAGGAGGTTTTACACCGTTTGAAGTAGCTATTAATGATTACGTCAAAGCTGGTAAAAACCGTTTAACTCTGAAAGTGAATAACGTCTTGGACTACACAACCTTACCAGTCGGGATGTATAAAGAATATTATGATGAAGACTTGCAACGTAATGTTAAAAAGAATGAACCGAACTTCGACTTCTTTAACTATGCAGGTATCCATCGTCCGGTTAAAATTTATACCACACCAGCTTCTTACATTGAAGACTTAATCTTTACTTTCGATGTTGAAGGGGCTAACGCAACCATCCATCCAGATGTAAAAACAGTCGGATCTTTTGACGAGGTTAAAATTACTGCGTTGGATGAAGAAGGTAATGTAGTGGCGACTTCAGCAGTGACTGATTCATTCACCATTGAAAACTTCCAAGCTTGGGAACCGATGGCCGCTTATTTGTACACCATGCGTGTAGAAGGAATCGAAAATGGAGAAGTCGTCGACGTATACGAAGAAGAACTGGGTATACGTACAGTTGAAGTGAAGGACGGCAAATTCTTGATCAACAACAAACCGTTTTATTTCAAAGGATTCGGGAAACATGAAGATACTCACATTAACGGCCGTGGTTTGAATGAAGCCGCCAACGTACTGGATTTGAACTTGTTCAGATGGATTGGGGCTAACTCATTCCGTACGTCTCATTATCCCTACTCTGAAGAAATGATGCGTTTAGCGAACCAACAAGGGATTGTTGTCATTGATGAAGTGCCGGCAGTTGGTCTGTTTGTTGGATTTAATCCTTTCTTAGTAGACAAGGGTGATTTAGGCCGGACCTTCGACGTCATGAATACCCGCGATGCCCATGAACAAGCATTACGCGAACTCGTGGACCGGGACAAAAACTTGGCATGCGTGGTGATGTGGTCGGTGGCAAACGAACCCGCTTCACACGAAGAAGGTTCGGCAGAATACTTTGAACCCTTGACGAATTTTGTGCGTGATTATGATCCTCAACATAGACCAGCAACAATTGTATTTATCCAACACTCATCACCGACGGACAACAAAGTTTCTGATTTTCTGGATGTCATTTGTTTGAACCGCTACTATGGTTGGTATGGATTGATAAATGATTTGGACGGAGCAGAAGTTGCACTGCGCAAAGAACTGCAGGCCTGGAAAGAACGTCATCCCGATAAACCGATTATCTTTACTGAGTATGGTGCCGATACGGTGGCAGGTTATCATTCCATTTCCTCTGCACCTTTTACCGAAGAATACCAAGTACGATACTACGAAGCGAACCACAAAGTATTCGATGAATTTGATTTGGTTATTGGGGAACAAGTCTGGAACTTTGCGGATTTCGAAACAGCGCCAGCCACAAAACGTGTGAACGGGAATAAGAAAGGAATCTTCACCCGTGAACGTCAACCGAAAATGATTGCGCATCACTTGAAACAAAGATGGACCAAGATACCGGATTTTGGATTTAAGGAATAAGTTCCTTTTTTATCTACTCAATTAATTCGTTATCGATAAAACCTACTAAAAAAGGTAGATTAATTATTCTACTTTATTTAGTAGGTTTTTTGTTTTATACTGTTATAAAGGGGTGATTTTAATGTATGTTGCAGTAATAGGCGATATTGTTAATTCCAAACGCATCAGCGCAGCCAAGAGACAAAGCGTGCAAGAAATGTTAAAACGGTCATTAAGTTACATCAATAAGAAGTATAAAAATCAAATCGCATCCAATTTTACAATTACATTAGGAGACGAATTCCAGGCACTCTTAACAACTCCAAACCAATTATTTGAAATGATAGATACAATTACCTTAACCATGAAAACAATGGACGTCGAAATCCGATTCGGCATTGGCTTAGGAGACATAACGACCCGGATCAATTCGGAACTAAGCATCGGTGCTGATGGCCCTGCGTATTGGTATGCCCGCTCGGCAATCGAGCGCATTCACAAAGAGGATGATTATAACATGAACCGTATCGGTTTTGCTTATGGGAACCATCCGGATGTTGCGCTCGTTAATGATACAATTGCTCTAGGAGAATACATGAAATATAAATGGACCCAGAGCCAACTGGACTTACTAGCTGGTGTCATCGAAATGGGAACATATACAGAAAACTTCCGTCAGGTGGACTTGGCCGACACCATGCAACTCCAACCCAAAGCCCTGCACAAGCGCGTATCCATCAGTGGTATTAAAATGTACTTGCGTAGTAGAATAGAAATTGAGAAAAAGATTGCGAGGTTACAAGATGGTAAATGAAAGTATCCCGATCCTCCTGTTTTTGATTGCTCATTTCCTGGGTGATTTCCAGCTTCAATCTGAACAACTTGCCGAAATGAAGAAAACTTCCTCCAAGAGCCTTTTCAAGCATATCTCAATCCATGCAGGACTAATTGCCATTATCGTCTTCATTGTCCCAAAATACTGGAAAGCTGGTTTAATTATTATCTTGGCGCATCTTTTGATAGATATGGGCAAAAAACTTCTACCGCTTGCGAACGAAAAGTTTGTATTTATTATTGATCAGGTCATGCATATTGCTGTTATTTTAACGACAAATTCGATTTTTAATTTGGATTTGATAGCGACACTAGCATGGTTGCGTGTTCCAACTTTACAATGGGTACTTTTAATCATTGTTATAACCAAACCAATCAACACCACTTTCAAAATACTATTTAGCAGCTATCAACCGGAAACCACGAAACAATCTGAGCTCAAAATCGAGGAAGGCTTCAGCGCAGAAATCGAAGAGTCCGCAATAGGGAAATGGTTGGTTAAAGGGCAGATGCACCATTCCGAAACTCCGACAACCATCCGCGGTGCCGGTGCCAATATCGGAACCTTGGAGCGCGTCTTGGCCGCTTTATTATTGAGTGTGAATCAATACGCCGCGCTTGGCATTATTTTCACCGCCAAGTCCATCACACGCTATGACAAAATTTCCAAAGATCCCGTCTTCGCCGAGTACTACCTCATTGGCACGCTATTCAGCATTCTCGCCGTTATCCTATGTTATCAACTGATTTTTTAAAAAAGGGGTATTTATATGAAACGTAATCTCATCTTGGCCAGCCAGTCACCGAGGCGTAAAGAGCTTCTATCACTTATCACCACTGACTTCACGGTTGAAGTAGCCGATATAGACGAAAAAACGATTGAAAATCAAATATTAGATCACCATCCAGAAAAAACGTTTTTGGAAAAAGCGACGATTCTGGTGGAACAATTAGCAAAAGAAAAGGCAAAAAAGATTTATAACACGCATCCTGACAGTATCGTTATTGGCGCTGATACCGTTGTGGTGCATGATGACCAGATTTTGGGTAAACCCATTGATACTACTGAAGCTTATGAAATGCTTCGTTCCTATTTTGGCAAGAGCCATTGGGTCATTACGGGTGTTCATGTCCAAGGTCAAACTCAGAGCCATACTTTCTCCACCGTGAGCAAAGTAGAATTTTGGGATTGGTCCAAACCGATGGAAGAGCAAGTGAATCGCTACATTCAATCGGGTAGCCCGATGGATAAAGCCGGGGCATACGGCATCCAGGAAATGGCAAGCTTATGGGTAAAAGCCATCCACGGGGATTATCCCACTATCATCGGTTTGCCGATTAGTTATTTGAATCAAGTGTTAGCTGAATATTAGTATAGTGCGACGATTAGCAGTTTTTTATGGTGCTAATCGTCGCTTTTTGCCTCAAAAGCGACGTTCCCCCAAAAAAATATTTCTAAAAGTCGTATTTAGACCATTTCGCGACGATTAAGGTCAATAGGATTTTATAACCGTCGTATTCCTATCCCAGGACAACGTGAACTACTCGGGCATGAATGCCCGAGCTTCTGGGAACAACGCTGCCTTACCCGATGGGTTTCCAACGGGCAGCGGGTACGTCTCTTGACCAGAGCCAGTCCCTGGCTCGTGCCGTTTACCGT
>NZ_JBQPRB010000008.1:0-89619 GCF_052266715.1 Jeotgalibaca sp. A122
AGGATCAAACTCTCATTAAAAGTGGGCTCTTGTACAGAAACCCTAATGTTTAAGTTGATTGCTCTTGTTGTTTTGCTGACTTACTTGTGTTGCGACACTTGCGTGTCGGCTTAATGTGCATCCGTCAGGATGCCCTGCACGTTTGGTTCGTTCATTCTTTGTTCAGTTTTCAAAGGCCAATCCGTTATCACGTGTTACGTGATGTTTCGTTCGTGACAACTTCTAAATATTACCATCGGATTAAATTTATGTCAACACTTTTTTCAAAAAATTAAAAAGTAAATTAAAAATGTTTTTTGTGTAAACAAAATGTAAATTATCTCCGTG
Organism: Jeotgalibaca sp. A122; assembly: GCF_052266715.1. Classification (NCBI taxonomy): domain Bacteria; kingdom Bacillati; phylum Bacillota; class Bacilli; order Lactobacillales; family Carnobacteriaceae; genus Jeotgalibaca; species Jeotgalibaca sp. A122. The sequence goes on from NZ_JBQPRB010000008.1 coordinate 328, forward strand.
CAATATAGATTATCACAATTTAAACGTGACTGTCAACAAAAAAATCAAAAAATAAAAAAAGAGTGGATTCCCACTCTTTTTCCCTGAACTATGTCTCTTATAATCTTTCGTTTAATTCTTTTGCTAATTCTTCGAAACCTGGTTTTCCAAGCAAGGCAAACATATTTTTTTTGTATGCCTCAACTCCCGGTTGGTCAAACGGATTTACACCATTTAGGTAACCAGAGATGGCTACTGCAATTTCGAAGAAATAAATCATGTATCCTAAAGAGTAAGCATCCATTGCTGGAATAGTTAATAGTAGATTAGGAACTTCCCCATCTGTATGAGCAAGCAAGGTACCTTGATAGGCTTTAGTATTTACAAAATCGACATCTTTACCTTCCAGATACTTCAACCCATCCAAATCTTCAACCAATTCTGGAATTTGAATGTTTTTACGTGGTTTATCGACTTTGATGACTGTTTCGAAAATATTGCGTTGTCCATCCTGGATATATTGACCCAATGAATGTAAATCGGTTGAGAAGTTTGCGCTAGAAGGATAAATTCCTTTTTGATCTTTACCTTCTGATTCTCCAAATAATTGTTTCCACCATTCAGAGAAGTATTGCATACCTGGCTCATAGTTAATTAACAATTCAGTAACTTTGCCTTTACGATAAAGGATATTACGGATTGCAGCATATTGATAGGCTTCGTTGTTTGTTAAATCAGCGTTGGAATATTCTGCTTGCGCATCGCGAGCACCTTGCATAAGTGCGTCAATATCTGCGCCACTAACGGCAATCGGCAATAAACCTACTGCTGTAAGAACTGTAAAACGTCCACCAATTTCATCTGGAATAACAAACGTCTCATAACCTTCAGTGTCTGCTTCATGCTTAGCAGCCCCACGTGCTTTGTCAGTCGTAGAGTAGATACGTTTGCGTGCTTCTTCTTTACCATATTTCTTAATCAGCAATTCTTTGAAAACACGGAATGCAATAGCTGGTTCAGTTGTTGTACCTGATTTAGAAATCATGTTAACGGAAAAATCACGGTCCCCAATCACTTCGATCAAATCTGATAAATAAGTTGAACTAATACTATTTCCGGCAAAGAAAATTTGCGGTGTTTTGCGTTCGCTGTCAGATTGTAGGTTATAGAAAGTATGGTTCAGGAAATCAATTGCAGCGCGTGCTCCTAAATATGAACCACCAATACCAATAACAACTAATACTTCTGAATCACTTTGGATTTTTTTTGCCGCTTCTTTAATGCGATCATATTCTTCTTTATCATAAGTTTCAGGCCAATCAACCCAGCCAGTGAAGTCACTGCCAGCGCCCGTACCTTCACGTAGAGCTTTATCAGCTGTCGTTACTTGATCTTGAAGATAGGTTAATTCATGCTCATTAAAAAATTTCAAAGCTTTGGTGTAATCGAATTGAATGTGTGCCATTAAAATACCTCCATCATTTATCACTTATACCTTTGAATAAATTGAAACCTTATTTATATATGGGAACTATTCCAAAATCATAGGCGTCCAATAGCGTTGTAAGTTCTTTAGAACGTCGCCAAACGACATCATCAGAATCCGATAGTAAGGTATCTGGATTATCTGGACGCTCCACTACATCGAACACAAAAAGCGAGACATTATTTTCTTCTGCCTTCAGGTTTGCCAGGTCAATCAGACGCAAGGAATCTGCTTCAATCTCAACAAATTCCAGCAAATGCTTCATAATGATGCCCATTGGCAATTTGCCACCACTTTCTGTTTCTTTGTTTAGGAATGAAATTGAGTCACCATTTTTTTCTACTAGAAAAAATGATTCTCCTTGGGCATTTGTCACCATGATAGTTCCTGCAACTACTCTTGTACCAGCCATGGCCATCCATCTCGCTTCCTAAAATTGATCTCTTACCTATTTATTCACTATCCGCAAGGCGATCTTGCTCATCTTGCTGTGCTTCTGCAATCCAGGTTGGCATAACTTTGCGTAACGTTTCAAACCCTATTTGAGGAGCATAGCGCCTTCTTCTGTGTTTCTTGGGTTTTACATTCGAGGGAATATCTAACTTGTCCAACGCTCTTAACGAAAGGCTGATTTTCTTCGTATACTCATCTATATCGATAATCATGGCCTCTACTTCTTCGCCGACTTGAATCATATCCTCAAGATTCGTTACATAACCATGCCTACATTCAGAAATGTGAATGAGTCCTTGAGTATTTTTATCAATAGCAACAAATACGCCATATGATTGTATACCAGTTACTTTACTGGTTATAATATCACCTATTTTGTATTCCATATTCTGTTACTTCCCTTCTACACAAGCCATTATAGCACGGAAAGCATATAAAATGTTGGATTGCGCAACCATTAATAAAATGACTATAAAATTTCAATTCCTGTAATTACTACATCGTTTACAGGTTTATCATTTGCTCCTGTTTCAACAGCTTCAATTGCGTAAACAACATCCATGCCAGAACGAACTTGGCCGAATACAGTATGACGGTGATCCAACCACGGTGTTCCACCATTTTTACCATACTCTTCCACGATTTCAGCTGGCCAGCCGCCTTTTTCCAATTGCGCCAACATACTGAATTCTACTGAACGTTTAGTAACGATGAAAAATTGGCTTCCGTTTGTGTTGGGACCAGCATTAGCCATCGAAAGTGCTCCATGAAGGTTGAATACTTTAGTGCTGAATTCATCCTCAAAAGAATCACCCCAAATACTTTGTCCGCCCATACCAGTTCCCGTTGGGTCCCCCCCTTGAATCATAAAATCTTCGATGATTCGATGGAAGATAATACCGTCATAATAACCTTTTTCTGCTAAAGCCAAGAAGTTTTCTACTGCTTTAGGAGCAACTTCTGGGAACAAGCTTATATGAATATCACCCATATTTGTTTTCATAATAATATTTTTTTCGTTTTCTGCTTTTTCAACTAATTGTAGAAATTCATTCATTACTTCTCCTCCTTTTTTTCCATTTTACCATAGAGGACCACGGAGTTTCTATATACTTTGTTTTTTTGTTAGTAGCAAAGAAACGTTTCATGTTATCATTGAGGCATATATAAAAATAAGATTGAGGATGCAGGCGCATGATAATATTTAATAATTTTCCATTAGTTTGTTCTTTAACGGCTATATTTTTCACGCAAATCATTAAGTTTCCAATTGCTTACTTATTAAAGGATCGGCAGACATCTCTCTCAATTGTTACCACAACGGGAGGAATGCCGAGTTCCCACTCGGCTGGCGTAACAGCACTGATAACAGCGCTCATACTTGAATACGGTTATACTTCGGGGTATGTAGCAATTGCAACGACATTTGGTGTTATTGTTATGTTCGACTCAATGGGGGTTAGGCGCCAAAGCGGCGAACAAGGCATCGTCATTGAAGACATCCTGGAGGAAATTAAGTTGTTGGCACGATTCCATGCCAAAGATGGAATCAAGGTAAATCGTAAGTTAATCATACGCAAATACCTGGGCCACAAACCACTGGAAGTATTCGTTGGGCTATTAACCGGGATTTTAATAACCTTTGTAGTCACTATGATTTATGTGCGCTTAGGAATTCTTTGAGCTTAGTTGGAGGGGTAATATTGTTAGAAAATAAAGACATTTATGACATCACCATTATTGGAGGCGGACCCGCTGGAATGTTTACAGCTTTCTATGCTGGTCTCAGACAAGCTAAAGTAAAAATAATCGAAGCTTTGCCCCAGTTGGGTGGACAACCTGGAATGTTGTATACTGAAAAAGTCATTTACGACATCCCCGCTCTACCTGCTATCACCGGTGGAGATTTGGTAAAAAATTTAAACGAACAACTTGATCGTTTCGACACAACTGTTTGTTGCGGAGAAGAAGCCTTTGAGCTGGAGAAAGATGAGAACGGCATTTTTGAGATTCAAACGTCTAAACAAAAACATTACTCAAAAGCGGTTATTATTTCTGCAGGAAATGGGGCGTTTCGTCCTCGTAAGCTAGAAATCGATCACGCTGAATTATACGAAAACACAAATTTACATTACTTTGTAAACAATATAGAGAGTTTCCGTGATAAAACGGTCGCAATTTGTGGCGGTGGCGATTCTGCTGTCGATTGGGCTTTAACTCTGGAACCTCTGGCAAAAAAAGTCTTTTTGATTCATCGTCGCCCACAATTCCGGGCGCAGGAACACAGTATTCACCTCCTTTCAAAATCATCAGTGGAGATATTGACTCCGTATGTTCCAGTTACGATTAATGGCGACGGAAAATTATTGTCAAGCGTCGTTCTACAGGAAGCCAGAAAAGACAATACAATCGAAATCGAGGTCGATGATTTCCTTATTAACTACGGCTTTTCTTCTTCAATCGGAGCCATGAAAAAATGGGGTTTTGATGTTAAAGGAAATTCCATAACCATCAACTCCAAAATGGAAACAACGATTCCTGGTGTTTATGCAGTTGGGGATATTTCTTCCTATGATGGTAAAGTAAAATTAATCGCAACAGGTTTTGGAGAAGCACCTACCGCTGTCAACAACGCAATGGTATATATTAATCCAGATACACGTGTCCAACCAATGCACAGTACAAGTTTATTCTAATAATTAATCTTAGGGAGGCATAAACATGGTCAAAAGCGCTAGTGAATTACATGCTAAAGCAACGAATTTGTTAAAGGAACGCGGCGTCGAAATTGAAGATATCGCAAAACTGGTTATGTTTTTACAAAAAGAATACGTTGAAGACTTATCAATGGAATTGTGTTGCAATAATGTGCATTCAGTTTTGTTGAAGCGAGAAGTCCAAAACGCCGTGATAACGGGTATTGAATTGGATATTTTAGCTGAACAAGGCATATTATCCCAACCTTTATTGGATATTGTAGTAAATGATGAAGGTCTTTTCGGTATTGATGAAATCTTAGCCCTATCCATCGTTAACGTCTATGGGTCGATCGGTTTTACTAATTATGGCTATATCGATAAAGTTAAGCCTGGAATATTGAAAAAGTTAAACAATAAACATGACAACGAATGCCACACTTTTTTGGATGACATTGTGGGAGCAATCGCTGCTGCAGCTGCTAGCCGCATCGCCCACGATGATCCTAATAAATCTGAAATAATGAAATAACAGAAAAATCTCTGGGACTTATCCCAGAGATTTTTCTGTACGGCGATGGACAAGCCATAACCCAATTTCTAAAATGACAAAAACTAAAATAAAACAATGCATGAAAAATTCTTGTGGTAACGCCAATATAATCGGGTCCGTACGGTAGTCAAACAACCAAGCATCATTGTTAAAAAAAATATGGTGGAACGTTGTGAATAGCTCATCGAAATTTAGAAAAATTAAAAATAAAACACCGAGTGGTAATAAAACCATTATCCTGGTCGGCTGAATCAATTCATAAAGAGTAGCAGTTTTCTTTTTATATTGCCAAAATAAAAAAGAAGCTATTCCACTGATAAATAAAATCGCATAATCCAACAAAAATAATATTTTTACTTCATAAAAATGGAATAATCCACTTTCAGACGATGGAAAATCGGGCATAGCCAACCTCTCAATCCAAGGGAAATTCAAATAATCGATTAAAATACGATAATTATAGAGAATCACTTCCTTAGACAGGCCAACCCGTTCTGGAATATTGAAATAATCAACATCAAAAGCATACATAGGTATAAAATTAATGGTAAATGCGATTGCAAAAGAAAGAATAAACATGAAAATCGCTAACAAACCTAGACTATTTTTTATAATTTTCATCATTCAAACCGCCATTCACTCAAATCGTTTAGTGTGTAGGTCGGCTTGTTGCTGATTGTAGATAGTTCCTCTGGTTTCGTAACGCCAGTAAGAGCCAAAATGGTATCAACCCCAAAGTTCATCCCCGCTAAAATGTCCGTGTGATAATTGTCACCGATCATTGCAACTTCCTCTTTGGTCAATCCGATCCTTTCAAGGGCACCATCCATAATATAGCCATAAGGCTTGCCAATAATTATGGGTTCTTTTTGGGTACTTGTCTTCAAAAAGGCTGTTAAAGAGCCCGCGCCCGGCATCATCCCTTTTTCTGTTGGTAAATTAACGTCTGGATTAGTTGCTATAAAAGCAGCCCCATTACGAATGGCTGTACTAGCCGTAGCTAATTTTTGATAAGAAGCAAAGCGATCCAGCCCTTGAATAACCACTTCAATATCATCTTCAACAATCACCAACCCAGCTTCTTCAACCTGGGCTTGTAAAGCCGGCTCACCCACTACAAAGGTACGGGCTCCAGGATACGTTTTCTTTGCGTAATCTACAGCCGCTAACCCACTCGTATAGACATTATCAGCGGAGGCGTCAATGCCACTTACCGCTTTCAAATGTTCGACCACGTCTTCTTGTGTCTTGGTTGCGTTATTGGTTACGTAAAGATAAGGAATACCCCGCGCTTCCAATTCCGATATAAATGTTTTTGCAGTAGGAATAGGATCCGTACCCGCATAGACTGTTCCATCTAAATCAATAAAAAAACCTTTATACTGCTTGATAAGTCATCCGCCTCCGAAATCTTAATCTTCAATTTTATGAATCTGAAAACTGGTTTTTGGCTTATCTTCTGAACTTTCAGAGGGGCCATTTTTTATTTTATTTCGTTGTTTGGTTTTATCAGTTTGTTTAATGACAAAATTCTTTTTTTGCTTGACTGGTACACTAGTTGATTTATCATTTTGCTCGACAACTTCAGTGTTAGTCGGAGGAGTTTGGCGTTTTTTCTTCCGTTTATTCCGGGATTTTTTAGTTTCAGATTGTTCTTTTTCAAGAACGAAATAAGCACAACCAAAATTGCAGTATTCATATAAATAATCTTCTAAAAAGCTGATTTTTTTGTCTAGTGGTGCACGATTATTTTTATCGTTGAAAAAGCCTTTTAGACGTAACTGGTCATATCCCCAGTCACCAACAATATAATCATATTTGTTCAAAATGGTATTGTAACGATTAGCGATAGCTTCTTCATTAACAGCGTCACGATAATTAGCAGCTATTATGTAAGTAAGATTTTCAATTTTAATCTTATTATCTTCCAACAGCTCTACCTGACTTAAATTTAAAACTTTTTCTTCTTTCACTTTATCGTTTGTTTCAACAATATCCTCTAACTTGGCATTCACTTTTTCTTTAACAGTTTTACTTTTTTGCTTCATAATTACACCTCATCACTTCACGAAATAGGAAAATGGTCTTCTAAATACAGTAACACTACATCCCTCAGAAAATAGGGGAATAAAAGGCTGACATCCGCTTTATTCTCAATTAAAGGGAAAAAACTTATATAACGGTAATGATCGACCGTAACAAAACTAATTTCTTGGTCATCAGTTACCTGTATTTCTTTATGATAAATGATTCTTTTTTTATTATCTATGCGAATCCCCTTGTAGACAAGTTCTCCAAAGATTCTACCACGAAACCCCATTCCCGTCACTTCCCGAGTACGGAGTTCCAGACGCATGGCCTCCATCCCCCAAATAAGTTCTTTGAATGTTCGGCCATCCATCTTGCAAACGATAAGCCGCATGGGATGAGGTAAAATATGGTGCATCGTTTCTTTTGTCACAATGCCTGCCTCTAGATCATCCAAAAACAAACCTGAGTTAAGCATTCCAATTTCATTTTCAGCATAAGAACAAATAGCATCCAATCCAAGATAAACTAAATCTGTTGGTTTTTCCCAGTCTGTGCGAAGGGTCCTAGGCATGTCAGCAATTTTTACAGCTTCAAGGATTTTTATTCCTTTTTCCCAATAACTCGTTACTTCATCCAAGTCACCCGCTTCAGAGGGTAGACTTTCGCATTCAATCAACTCTGTCTCTAACTTTGAGATTTCCTTATCATGAAGGGTAATGGTGGTATGTCCGATATATTCCCCCCACTTGCCTCCGCCCGTCAATAAAGTGCCCTCTATTTTTCGCCCTACCGGTAGAACATGGTGGGTATGGGCACCGATAATCACATCCACATCTTCATACATTTCTGCCATGTGTTCATCTTCTATAATACCCATATGTGACAAAATAATAATAACATCTGTTTGCGTTCTCAATTGACTCAGTAGCTGCGGCAATACTTCATACGACTCTTTGGGTTGCCATCCATTAGGCACATAACTTAAATAGAGAGGGGATGTCAGACCAATAATACCAATCCTGATGCCATCATTCGTCGTTTTTATGGTAAAGGGTTGAACCCAATCAGGAATCTTTTTATCCTCGATATCAACTAAATTAGCTAGCACTACTGGAAAATTTGCATCCTTATAGAGATTATTAAGAATATGCTTGGAATTACCGATGCCTTCATTATTTCCTATCGTTACGGCATCATATGCGACTTGATTCATAAGCGAAATATTGGCATGCCCATTCGTAGCTTCTGTCCAAGGGTGAACACGATCAAGAAAATCACCAATATCAAAAAGGAAAACATCTTCTCCAGAAGATTCGTGACTTCTCTTTTTTTCGTTCAAATAACGACGTATTTTCGGCCAATTTTCAAAATGCGAATGGAGATCATTGATATGATACAAGTGAACCTTCTTTGTCATTATCATCCCTACTTTCCCTGTTGGCGTATACTATTAGTTTATCATATTAGCGTCCTCTCAGGGAGAAGCGTAAAAACAAAAAAATAAGCCCCGCAAATAAGCTGGGCCTAAATTGTTATTTAATTTGTTGTTTATTCCACTCTTCAGCGTGTAAACCGACTTTTTTCACCAATTCGACATACGTCGATAATTCCTCTGGTTCCAGAACGGAAAATATTTGCACGATATCTTCTTCGTTAATTGGAAAAATCTCATCCATTAACTTTCTACCTTCATCTGTTATTGCTGTAAAAATAACGCGGCGATCCGTTTCACATGGGTTACGGTGAACCAAACCTTTTGTTTCAAGCTTATCAATAACGTAAGTCAAGCTGCTGCTGGCGAGAAGAATTTTTTTACCAATACTTTGTATAGGTTGTTCTCCCTTATGGTATAGCAATTCTAAAACGCCAAACTCGGATACATTTAGACCGAATTTTGAAATACTACGTTTGATACTTTCTTGGACATGTTGTGAGGACCGCATTAATACTGTGAGTGCTTTTAATGAATCATTTGCACGCTCCGTCATTTGTATCACTCCAATCCTTTCGATTTCGAGATAATAATACCATTCTATTTGGAATAAGTCAAAAACATTTATCCGAATTACAAGTATCTCTCCTTATATAACGATAGTTTTCAAAGATTGAGTATTTTATATTCTTGGGTTATGGTTAAACTGTAAGTCATTTTTATTTATGGAGGGAGTATTTCATGAAAGCTATCGGAATAAAACAACCTGGTGGGTCAGACCAGTTGCAACTTATAGAAAGAGATAGACCGGAACTAAACAAAGGTGATTTGCTGATAAAGGTAGAGGCGGCCGGCGTTAATCGAACCGACATATTAACGCGTGAGCGGGATACCGATGCACCTGAAAATGTTCGTTTAGGAGTAGAAGTAGCCGGAACAGTTGCCGAATCACAAGCAGATAGTGCGTTTAAAGTGGGCGATCGGGTGATGGGATTAGTAAATGGGGGCGGTTATAGTGAATTTGTAATTATGCCTGAAAATAGAGCAATGAAAATTCCGGATACTTTATCGTTTGTTGAAGGTGCAGCCATTCCAGAAGTTTTTGCCACTGCCTATCAAACCTTGTTTTGGATTGGCCGACTTGAAGAAAATGAATCCGTCTTGATTCATGCTGGCGCTAGTGGTGTCGGTACAGCTGCTATCCAATTAGCAAAACAATTAAAAAATGCGCACGTTATCGTCACCGCTGGATCTCAAGAAAAACTCGACTTTTGCAAAAACTTAGGTGCAGATGTGGTTATCAATTATAAAGAAGAGTCTTTTGATGATGTAGTCCTTAAAGAAACGAATGGCCGAGGAGTCGATTTAATATTAGATTTCGTTGGTGCAAGTTACTGGGAGAGGAACTACCGGAGTGCTGCAGTAGACAGTCGTTGGGTCCTTATTGGAACGCTCGGCGGCTCAAAAATAGAATCTTTCGAAATTTTTTCTTTAATGCAAAAACGAATTCAGCTAAATGGTACGGGCTTAACTCCCCGTTCAGATGAATACAAAGCGAAATTATCACAAGAATTGATCGATAGAACAAAATCGTTGTTTGAATCAGGTTCAATAAAACCAATCGTCGATACAACTTTCACGTTTGAAAACGTAAAAAGCGCCCACGATTATATGGAAGCGGATAAAAATATCGGAAAAATCATTCTGAATTTATAAAACAAATAAAAAGATAAGGAGGGTGGGACTTTGTCCCGCTCTCCTTATCTATATTTTTTTATCTAATTCTTCAACAGCTTGAGGAGCAATGATTGTCCGGTGCGGTTGCACAGATCGTGTCAACCACACATTTCCACCGATAATACAATAGTCGCCTATCATGGTGTCGCCGCCAAGAATCGTCGCACCAGCATAAATTACAACATGATTACCGATATCAGGATGCCGCTTGTTCCCCTTTACAAGACTGCCATCTTCATTTACTTGAAAGCTTTTAGCCCCAATGGTCACCCCTTGATATAACTTCACATGATGGCCCAAAGTTGCGGTTTCACCGATGACGACCCCTGTTCCGTGATCAATAAAAAAGTAAGGTCCAATTTTTGCCCCAGGGTGAATATCAATACCCGTCATGGAATGAGCGATCTCTGACATCATGCGCGGAAGAATGGGCACGTCCATCCTATACAATTCATGCGCCATACGGTGAATACTTATTGCTTCAAAGCCTGGATAAGAGAGCATAATTTCTTCCCGGGATTTTGCCGCTGGATCACCATCATAGGCTGCCGTAACGTCAGTTTCCAGGGTTTCGTAAACTGTAGGTAGTTTTTCCAAAAAAGTAGCGATTATATCCTCAGTATCTGCAGGCTCTGTCCCTAAGCGGATCAGAACTTTTTCAAATATTTGCTTTGACTCCTCTATCCGAATATTCTGGGGAGGTATCTCGTCAAAATAAGCACCAAAAATCCGCGGATACATGATACTTCTTAGACGACAAATCAACTTTGAAATTTGGTCTTTCACACCGCAAAAGTTTGAGGAAGTCATAAAAGATTTGTCAATCATATTCAATCACTCCACAAATCCATCAATAGATAAATAACGATCGCCGCCGTCTGGTAGCAATACGACAATACGTTTTCCTTCATTCTCTGGCCGTTTCGCCAATTCAAAAGCAGCATACAGTGCCGCCCCAGATGAAATACCTACAAACACACCTTCTTGTTTGCCTAAATCGCGAGCTGTTATATAAGCATCTTCATTGGTCACTGCAATAACTTCATCATAGATTTCAGTATTTAAATTTTTTGGGATAAATCCAGTTCCAATACCTTGAATCTTATGAGGACCTTTTTCCCCTTTTGAAAGGACAGGTGAGGTTGCCGGTTCAACAGCCACAACTTTAATTTCCTGGTTTTTTTCTTTCAAATATTTCCCAGCACCAGAAATTGTACCTCCCGTACCAACACCAGCTACAAAGATGTCTACTTCCCCATCAGTGTCTTCCCAAATTTCAGGTCCTGTGGTTTCATAGTGAACTTTTGGGTTTGCTGGATTGGAAAACTGATCCGGCATAAAAGCATTCTCATTATCCTTAACTAATTCTTTGGCTTTTTCGATGGAGCCAGAAATTCCTAAATCACCAGGTGTCAGAACAAGTTCCGCTCCATAGCCTTTCATTAGCTTACGGCGTTCTACTGACATAGTTTCAGGCATTACCAAGATTGTTTTATAACCACGTGCTGCAGCTACTGAAGCAAGTCCGATTCCTGTGTTACCAGATGTTGGTTCAATCACAAGGCCACCTGGCTTTAAGATACCTTTTGCTTCTGCATCATCAATCATAGCTTTGGCAATACGATCTTTTACTGACCCACCCGGGTTGAAATATTCCAACTTTGCAATAACATCACCTTTTAGCGAAAGTGTTTCTTTGGCGTTTTTCAATTCAAGCAGTGGCGTTTTTCCGATAATTTGATCTAATGAAGTATAAATTTTTGACATGTGATATTCTCCTTTCGAAAATAAACTCTAATAATATTCTAACATTATTCTAAATATGTTGTTGTATCATTTGCTTAAATTCACTCTTTTTGGACACAAACGCTGATAATGCTTATAGAGCATACTGAATTTCCTATTTTTGATTATATTCCCATGACTTGTCTTTTTCCACAAACTATCACTATTTTCCGCTCTTCAGTGCTCCTTATAACAAAAGAACAGCTCGATTGAGCTGTTCTTAGGATAATTTTATAGGGAAAGAAAACCTTCTAATTCCATTGGAGCTACGGGTTGGTTTCCACGGAATACTCGCATATTCCCGGCAGATAACTCATCGATCAGTAAAATTTCCCCTGTTTCACGATCTTTACCGAATTCAAGTTTGATATCATACAAATCCAATCCTTTGTTAGCCAATTCCTCTTTTATGACCAGGCAGATTTTCTTTGTCAGTTCTACAACTGTTTCATAATCTTTCTCAGATAAAATATCTAAAAGAGCCAAGGCTTCTTTGTTGACGAAAGGATCTTGGCGTTCATCATCTTTCAAAGTGATTTCGACATAGCCATCAAGAGGCTGGCCTTCCGTTACATAAGCACCATAACGTTTCATGAAGCTTCCCACTGCTCGGTAACGACAAATAACTTCTATCCCTTTGCCAAAAACGGCAACAGGTTTTACTTCCATCATTTTCGCATCCAAATCACACGTGATGAAATGAGTCGGAATGCCTTTTTCTTTAAGTCGTTCAAAGAAAAATTTGCTGACAGCCAGACCAGAGCGACCAGAACCTTCAACTGTCAAACCAACCTGATTTTCACCCGGGTCAAAAACACCATCTTTTCCGGTCATATCATCCTTAAAAAACAATTGAATAACGCCGTCAACTTCGACAACATCTTTCGTTTTACCCCGATAAATTACCTTCATCAGTTTTCCTCCATCTTTATAGCATCTCGCCAACGCTTTAGGAGACTGTCACTCTCGACTAGTCTCTCCAGCTTTTCAACTGCTTCATCCATCAAAATAAAGTGCCCCATCTTTCGTTGGTGTCTAGGCTCCCCTTTATCATAGAGATGAATGATTGCTTCCGGAAAATGCTTGATTAATTCTGGAATTTCAGCTATGTGCTGACCAAGAATATTTACCATTAATGTTGGTGTCAATAAACGGACCGGAATAATCGGTCTTCCAGTTATTGCTAAAATATGTTGATCAAACTGAGAAACATTCGTTCCTTCAATTGTATAATGGCCAGTATTATGTGGCCGTGGTGCGAGTTCATTTACGACTACCTCGCCATCGCCAGATACAAAGAATTCAATGCCACAAACCCCAATCAGTTCTGACGAGTGGGCGATTTTTTCAGCAATGGCAATCATTTTATTTTGAACAGCTTCAGGTATAGTAGAACTCGTTACGCTTGTAAATAAAATACCTGCCACATGTTGATTGACAACTGGTGGGAAACAAGCAACAGTCCCAAATACATCACGAGCAACCACCACGGAAGTTTCATATTCGAACGGATAAAAAGCTTCCAGAACGCACTCTGCTTCTAATATTTTCGATAGTTCGGCTAGATTTTCCAAATCAGATGAATTGTTTATTTTGAATTGACCCTTACCATCATAGCCAAAACGGGTACGTTTTAAAATGGCGGGATATCCAGTCTTTTCAAGTGCAGCTATTAAATCTTCCCTGGTATTAACCGCCATATATGCGGCACAAGGTATACCATTTTCGCCCAACCATTTTTTCTCATTTAAACGATTTTGGGTCGTTAACAGAAAATCCGTATTTTGAGGTAGGTACGTACTATCATTCAACTTCGTCAAAATTTCGCCATTAATATTTTCGAATTCATAAGTTAAAACATCAACAGAACGCGCAAAATCCATGACTTTTTCTTGGTCATTAAATGAACCCACTTGGGTATAATGACTGACGCCAAAACCACAAGCTGTCTTCCCTTCGTCGTACATCCCGACGCGATAGCCCATTTTTTGGGCGGATTGCCCCAACATTTTCCCTAATTGACCGCCACCCAATATACCAATTGTTTGGTTCGGATAAATGGTTTTACTCATCAAATTTGGCCTCGCTCTCTATGGCCAGCTGTTTTTGTTCCGCTTGATATTTTTCCAACACTTGCGTTAAGTTGTCATTATCGAAAGCGAGCATACGCGCTGCCATAAGTCCTGCATTTTTAGCGCCGCTGTTTCCAATCGCCATTGTTGCCACAGGAACTCCGCCAGGCATTTGAACGATCGATAGCAACGAGTCCATGCCACTTAACGCACTGGATTTCATTGGAACACCGATGACAGGTAACGTTGTTTGCGAAGCAATCATTCCTGGTAAATGTGCAGCTCCTCCGGCTCCGGCAATAATGATACGAATCCCTTTGGACCTTGCTTCCTTTGCAAAAGTAAACATTTCATCCGGCATCCGATGAGCAGAAAGTATGTGCTTTTCGTATGGAATAGCCAACTCATCAAGCAAATCACAACTATGTTTCATCTGCGGCCAGTCCGAGATACTTCCCATCACAACTGCAATTTTGATTTCAGTCATTGATACTCTCCTTCCGACGGTAAACTAATTTGAAACCCCGATATCACTTCGATAAAAGAGGTTTTCCATATTTACGCCTTTTAACCAACCATATATTTGTTTACGACAGATGTCTAGGCTTTCCCCTTGGCAAGTCACCATAAACACACGTCCCCCTGCAGCTACTATTTCTCCATCAACTAGAGAAACTCCAGAATAGAACACATCAATATTTTCAGGTACATTTGGTAAATCCAATACAAATCCACTTACATATTCCTTCGGATAACCTTTGGCAGCAACCATTACCCCAACACTTTGTAATGGTGAATAAGTGATTTCTGGTAACGATTTGGCAAAATGATGCTCTAGCAACCCAACCCAATCAACTTGAATCAAGGGCAGTAACACCTGCGTTTCCGGATCACCAAAACGAGCATTGAATTCAATGACCTTAAGACCTGTCTTTGTCTTCATAACTCCTGTATATAAGATACCCGTGTAAGGTGTCCCGTTTTCTACCATTTGCTTAGTAAGGGGTTGAACGATTGTCTGCATGATTTCTTCGCTAATGCTTTCATCATCGCCTGAAACGGGGGAAATAGCACCCATTCCACCAGTATTTAGCCCCTTATCTCCATCAAACGCACGCTTATAATCACGCGCAATCCCTAATGGGATAACATGCTCCCCATTCACTAAACTGAAATGTGAAAACTCTGGTCCTTCCAAAAACTCCTCAATCACAATCGGGATTTTTTTATCTCTTAATGTTTCAATAATAATTTGTTGTGCTTGTGCATGACTTTCGCAAATATAAACGCCCTTCCCGGCTGCCAGCCCACTCTCCTTGATCACAATCGGCAAAGGTAAGGTTTGGATATACGCTGTCGCATCCACTATATCCCCATCATCAAATGAACGGTAACCTGCAGTCGAAATATCGGCTTTATGCATCATATCTTTAGCAAAAATTTTTGATGTTTCGATTTGTCCAGCAGCTTTTGTGGGACCCACAATCAAAAATTCATGGTTACGAAAAGCATCCACAACCCCGACTTCTATAGCAGCCTCTGGACCGACAAATGTATAGTCTATTTCTTCTGCTTTCGCCAAAGCAATCAACCCATCTGTATCTGTCGCCGAAATGGCCACACACTCGACTTTCTCTGTTCCAATCATCATTCCGGGATTTCCTGGCGCAACAAAGACAGTATTTACGAAAGGACTTTTTTCAAAGGCGACCGCTAACGCATGTTCACGACCTCCAGAACCGATAATCAATATCTTTTTTCCCATGCTATTACCTCACCTTAGTGACGGAAATGACGAATTCCCGTTTTTATCATTACCATATCCCGTTCGTCACAGGCAACTACAGAGTCTTTATCACGTATGGATCCACCTGGTTGGATTACCGCTGAGACACCATATTGATGGGCCAATGTAACCGTATCATCCATCGGGAAGAACGCATCACTCGCCATTAACAAGTGATCACTAGTAACCGCAGTGTTATTTTTAGCTTGTTTCAGAGCAATTTCAGCTGCCCCGACCCGGTTCATTTGACCGGCACCGATCCCTAATGTCATATGGTCATTACCAATGACAATGGCGTTACTCTTGACGTGCTTAGCAACTTTCATCAAGAAATTCAAACCTTTTTCTTCTGCTTGTGAAGGCGCACGATTCGTCATCACTTCCCAATCCGCTGGCGCTTCTGTGAATGAACCCTTGACTAATTCCGAAGATTGATCAACGTCTTGAATCAATAGTCCACCACTTACCGTTACCATTTCTTGCGCTGGTTCTGTTTGTGTATGCATTTCAACTACCAATAAACGAATATTTTTCTTTTTCATCAAAATCTCTAATGCATCCGGATCAAACGCTGGTGCAATGACGATTTCCAAGAATATGCCATGCAATTTTTCAGCTAGTTTTTTTGTAACTGTTTCATTAACAGCAACAATACCGCCGAAAATAGAAATTGAATCGGCTAAATAACAGCGTTCAAACGCTTCCTCAACCGAAGAACCTATAGCAACACCACACGGATTCATGTGTTTAACAGCTACAGCTGCAGGTTCAGAAAATTCGTTTATCAACTTAACGGCAGCATCTGCATCTTTAATGTTATTGAAAGATAAAGCTTTACCGTGCAATTGTTTCGCACCTGCGATGGTTGTTGCTGGCGCATTGACTTCCTTATAAAAACTTGCTTTTTGATGGCCATTCTCGCCATAACGTAAAGCAGTTCCATCAAGGTATGTCTTCGTAACATGCTGCCAAGGTTGTTCAATTTCACCGAGACGTACGCGTTGTTCGTTCATGTATTGGCTGATTAATGTATCGTAATGACTTGTTAATTCGAACACTTTTGTGGCCAAATAGAAACGATATTCAAAGGATGTTTCACCTTGTTCTGCCAATTGACTGATGAAAGCAGGATAGTCAGCTGGATCTGTAACGACTGAAACACGACGATAATTTTTGGCGGAACTGCGCAACATAGTTGGTCCACCAATATCAATATTTTCAATCGCTTCTTCAAGCGTAACACCAGGTTTTAAAATAGTTTCTTTAAAAGGATAGAGATTCACAATGACATAGTCGATTGCAATAATGTCTTGCGAAGCCATCTGTTGGCTATGAATCGGATCATCCACATTTGCCAACAAACCACCATGCACTTTAGGGTGGAGTGTCTTAACGCGACCATCCATCATTTCAGGAAATCCTGTATAAGAATCAACGGTATCAACAGCGAACCCTGCATTTTTCAGGTATTCGAAAGTGCCTCCTGTCGATAGCAAGGAAACACCTTGTTCTATCAGGGCTTTTGCCACTTGATCCAATCCGGACTTGTCTGAAACACTCAATAAAGCATACTTTTTATAAGACATTTGATTCTTCCTTCCCAGAAAATTCTTTTTGAATATTTTGGAGCACTTTTGTATAAAGACGGTGTTCCACTAAATGAACGGCTTCTTCTAAGTCTGATAATTCCCACTCAGGATTAATCGCAATTTTTTCTTGAGCAATTATTTTTCCTGTATCAATACCTTCATCCACATAAAAAACAGTTACACCCGTTTCTGATACACCTGAATCAAATGCGTCTTGAATACCATTTTTACCCGGAAAAGCCGGTAAATATGAAGGGTGAATATTAATAATCTGATTCGGATAAGCCTGTAGTAGTGGAGATTTCAAAATGCGCATGAACCCAGCCAGTATGATGTAATCAACGCTGTAAGGTTTTAGAAACGCAATCACTGCACGTTCCCAATCTTCACGGCTATCAAAGCCCTTTGGCGAAGAAACGTAAACAGGAATACCTGCCTTCTTAGCCCGTTCAATAACATAGGCTTTGGGTCTATCACATACAAGGCAAGCAATTTCAACAGCCAGTTGTCCGGATTGTACATTGCCGATTATTGTTTGGACATTCGACCCGTTACCCGAGGCAAACAGGGCAATTTTCATTTTGCCACCTCATTATTTTGAAGAATAACCGAATCTTGGCCTGTCTTTTCTTGAATTTCTCCCATTACAACTGCATCCGAAATGCTGGATAGCACTTCTTCAACATCGTCTTTGGCAACAGCCAATACCATCCCAATTCCCATGTTAAAGACACCATACATTTCATCTAATTTCATTTCACCAAGCTCTTGCATGACTGTAAAAATCTGGGGTGTTTTGATTGTATCGATTTGAACAACCGCTTGTTGGTTATCATTGAACATACGTGGTAAGTTTTCATAAAATCCTCCACCAGTAATGTGGCTGATACCATGCACAAGATCTTTATCCAATAAAGGTGCAACGTCTTTAACATAGATACGTGTTGGTTCCAACAATGCATCGATCAGTGCTGTTCCGTCCGGCAATTTATCTTCAAATTTCCAATTATTTTTTTTGAAAAAGAGATGACGAACCAAAGAGTAACCATTAGAGTGGATACCTGAACTCGGCAAACCAATTAGTACGTCCCCGTTTTGAACACGTTCGGCAGTGATGACACGACTTTTTTCTGCAACACCGACACAGAAACCTGCTAAGTCAAATTCTTCCTTAGAATAAAGATCAGGCATTTCTGCCGTTTCGCCACCGATAAGAGCCGCTTTACTTTGTACACAGCCTTCTGCCACACCAGCTACGATTTTTTCAATTCGGTCTGGATTGTTTTTCCCAACTGCCAAATAATCCAGGAAGAATAACGGTTCTGCACCTTGCGCCAACACATCGTTGACACACATCGCTACACAGTCGATTCCAATCTTGTCCACTTTATCTGCTTGTTGTGCCAATAATATTTTTGTCCCTACGCCATCAGTGCCACTAATGAGTACGGGTTCCTTGTATTTACTGGTATCAAGTTGGAATAGACCACCAAAATTCCCCAAACCGCCCAATACACCTGCACGATTTGTTCGAGCAATATGCTTTTTCATTTTTTCTACCGCTTCATATCCTTTTTCGATATCAACACCAGATTCTTTATAAAGATTTGTCATGATTGCTCTCCCTTAAAATTTGTTTTTGAATAGGAGTCAGATTCGCACGGAATAATGCTTCATTTTCTCCTAAACCAGCAGCATAATACCCATCAAAAATACTTAGTGATAACCCTTTATTCGGGGCATCAAAATGGGTGCCGATTCCTTTAATCAAGCCATCGATGGATAAAAAGCCTAAACTGTCACAACCGAATCCGGCACACATTTCTTCAACCGTGTAGTTAGCAGCTACCAATTCATTGGTCGTTGACATATCTACACCATAAAAGTTCGGAAAACAGATTGGTGGACTTGTTATTCTCAGATGAATTTCACGTGCTCCTGCTTCTTTTAAGATTTGAATGAGCCGTTTAGAAGTTGTTCCGCGCACAATGGAATCATCAACCAACACAATCGATTTCCCTTCCACTACCCCACGTACGGCAGATATCTTTTTACGAACACCTTGTTCGCGAAGCTCTTTCGTCGGTTCAATAAATGTCCGGCCCACATATTGATTTTTGACCAAGCCCATTTCATAAGGCAATCCACTTTGCTCTGCATAACCAGTCGCAGCAGATAAGGAAGAGTTCGGAACCCCGATAACCATATCCGCCTCCGGACAAGGTTTCTCCAATGCTAATTGCTTGCCTAAATTCTTGCGCGCACTATGGACGGTGATTCCGGCAAATTCAGAATCAGGACGAGCAAAGTAAACATACTCCATCGATTCAATCGAAATTTGCGTTTCTGTTTCATACTGTTCCATACGAATCCCTTCATCCGTCACGACGATATACATACCCGCATGGATATTACCAGTGACCTTGCCACCCAATGCGTCGATGGCGCATGTTTCGCTTGTTATGATTGTTGTCTTGGTTTCAGCTATTTCACCATATGATAAAGGGCGGAAACAATTAGGATCAACAATTCCATACATGGCATCACGTGTCAAAATGATAAAATTAAAGCCGCCTTTTAACCGCTTCAGTGATGCTCTTACTTTTTCTTCAAACGTTGCTTCTTTACTACGACGTATCAGATGCACTAAAATTTCTGCATCAGAAGAAGAGGAGAAGACTGCGCCCTCATCCTCTAGCTCCTTTCTTAACGATTGGCTGTTAATTAAATTTCCGCTTTGAGCAACCGCTATGCTTGCGTCCAGAAAATTAAATACAAGCGGTCCAACATTTTCTAAGTCATTCAATTTACCATTCAATGTGTAGTGAATCTTGCCTACTGAACGATTACCTTTTAGTTTTTCAAGGTGACTCTTATCCTGAAAAACCTGGGAAAGCAAGCCAGTGCCACGGTAGTGTTTTAACGTACCATCATCACTGACAGCAATACCCGCCCCATCTTGGCCACGATGCTGTAGAGCATGCAGTCCAAAATAAGCAAGTTGTTCAGCCTGATGATGATTCCAGATGCCAATCACTGTGTTTCCCCCTTTAGTTAAACGTACGCACAAGCGCTTTTGGTAAAGCTTGTTGCCACTGTGCTTTAAGTTCTGTCAATGCCAATTCTGCACGAGATTCTCGTGTTTGGACTGTAGCAGTTGCTCCTTCAACAGTAGAGCCAATAACTACAACTAATTCACCCATGTTTGATTCCTGGATGAACTGTTCAAATGATGCTTGTTTTTCTCTTGAAACAGTCACGATAAAGCGTGATTGCGTTTCACTGAATAGTTGCGCATCAGTTAATGACGTTTCCATATCAAATCCTAGTTGCGTTCCAAATGCCTTTTGGACCAAACCAACCAACAATCCTCCCTCAGAAAGATCATGAGCAGATTGCAAGAAGCCCTTTTTGTTAGCATGGAAAACAAAATCTTGACTTTGTTTTTCGGCTGCTAAATCAAAATTAATTTGACCGTAAATTTCACCCGCCTGAAGTTTTTGAATAACACTTCCAGCAAAGTCGTCACCCGTAGCCCCAACTAAATAAATAACATCTCCCGCTTGCGCAAATTTTTGCGTTAGAATTTGGGATGTTTTCTCAATCAAACCGACCATACCTAAAATCGGTGTCGGATAAATGGATCCGCTTGGATTTGCATTGCTCAAAGATACGTTTCCTGAAATAACCGGTGTATTCAATGTTTTACAAGCTTCAGAAATCCCTTTACTGGATTCTTCCAATTCATAGAAGATTTCAGGGTCATTCGGATTACCAAAGTTCAAGCAGTCAGTGATTGCTAGAGGTAATCCACCTGAAGCAATGATGTTACGAGCGGATTCACTCACTGCAATTTGACCGCCTTTGTAAGGATCCAAATAAACATAGCGGCTATTTCCGTCAGCAGTAATAGCAACAGCTTTATCAGTACCTTTAATGCGTAAAATCCCTGCATCACTACCAGGACCAGCAATCGTATTATTCATTGCCATATGGTCAAATTGGGAGTATAGAGAAGATTTATCTGCTAAATCAGGACTCGTCAATAAGTCAGTTAACGTTTTTTCAATGTTGGCAACTTCCGGTTGGAATACTTCGCGTTTAGCTGCATTTTTTATTCTTTCGGGAACTTTTGAGGTTATATAGTTAGTTGGAACCCCATCTGCCAGTAAATCAACGGGTAAATCAACAACCAATTCACCTTGTTGGTAAATTTTATATTGTTTTTCCCCGATTACTTCACCAATTACTGCTGCTTCCAGTCCATAACGATTGAACAGTTCAATAATTGCTGCTTCGCTTCCTTTTTCAATACACAAGAGCATGCGTTCTTGCGACTCTGAAAGCAAGAGTTCATAAGCGGTCATTGCTTCTTCACGAGCTGGCACTAGATCCATGTTCAACGAAAGTCCCATCTCCGCTTTTGATGCCATTTCAGAACTGGAAGAAACCAATCCCGCTGCTCCCATATCCTGTACACCAATAACTTCATTTTTGAAATCACGGAATAATTCAAGGAATGCATCAATCAAGCGTTTTTCCTTGAATGGATCTCCAGCTTGTACTGCTGAACCTTGATCTTGATTCTCAGCACCAAATTCTTTACTGGAGAAAGAAGCGCCGTGAATACCGTCACGTCCTGTTGTTGAACCTGCATATAAAATGGGGTTCCCCACACCTGAAGCAATTCCGTTGAAAATACCATCATGGTCCACCAACCCAACACACATCGCATTAACCAATGGGTTGGCATTGTATGTTGCATCAAATTTAACTTCACCAGCGATTGTAGGAATTCCTAATTGATTTCCATAATCTGCAATTCCTTCAACTGCTTTTTCAACTAAATATTTTGTGCGATCACGTTCCACATCACCAAAACGCAAGGAGTCAACCAAAGCGATTGGCGTTGCACCCATACTGAAGATGTCACGAACACAGCCCCCAACACCAGTTGCAGCACCTTCATAAGGTTCAACAGCAGATGGTGAATTATGACTCTCCATTTTGAATACGATCCCTTGATTGTCGCCGATATCCACGATACCAGCCCCTTCACCAGGACCTTGGAGTACTTGTGGGCCTTCCGTATGGAAGTTACGTAAAATAGGTTTAGATGTCTTATACGAACAGTGTTCACTCCACATTCCGGAAAAAATGCCTGTTTCTGTATAGTTGGGCAAACGCCCTAGAGAGGAAGAAATGGTTTCATACTCTTTATCAGTCAATCCCCACTCTTTATAAATTTTTGAATTCTTAACTTCTTCAGGAGTCATTGCTTGTAGTTTCATGTTGGATCCTTTCTTAACCTTTAGTCACTTGATTGTAAAAAGATTCGAAAAACGGACGACCAGCTTCGCTACCTAATATTGCGTCCATTGCACGTTCCGGTTTCGGCATCATGCCAATAACATTTCCTGTTTCGTTTGATACACCGGCAATAGCATTCGTGCTGCCATTTGGATTTTTGGTTACGTAGTTCATCACGATTTGGCCATTTTTTTCTAGCCTCTCAAGTGTTTCTTCATCCACAT
This sequence comes from Jeotgalibaca sp. A122, assembly GCF_052266715.1. NCBI lineage: Bacteria > Bacillati > Bacillota > Bacilli > Lactobacillales > Carnobacteriaceae > Jeotgalibaca > Jeotgalibaca sp. A122. The sequence goes on from NZ_JBQPRB010000008.1 coordinate 23,461, forward strand.
GGTATTGACCATACAAATGCGATATGGGTAAAGTAATTGATTTAATTTCATCTTCAAAATTAGTAAAAACTGTATCTGTTTTTTTCAGAGAAACGTCAACAAATCCATTCACTGTTTTTAGGGTTTTGTTTTTTAAAAAACCACCTGGCAATAATTCAAGCTCAGTTAAGATTTGGAATCCATTCCCCAAACCAATAACAGGTTTACCGGATTTAGCAAAGTCTTTAATCGCCTGGGCAACAGCTGTAACTTTAGCAACTGCTCCGGGACGAACTGCATGTGCATAAGAGGCCCCACCAGGAATAAATAACCCCGCAAATTGGGACAAATCTGTTTTTTGCTCGTTTACGATTTCCACTTGGTCTTCATTAAATCCAACTGATAAAAGTGCTGCTAGAATGTCTGACTCCCCTGCGGAACCCGGGAAAGTAACGATTGCGATTTTCACGTTACGCCTCCTCGCTATTCATTGAATAAGTTTCCATTGCTTTGTTAACCAATAATTTGTCAGCAAGTTCCTTAATAATGTTTTCTGCCTCTTCTTTAGATTCAGCTTCAACATTAAAAGTATAGGTACGTCCTAACTTAACAGAAGTGATGGCGTCCAAGCCCATTGCCTTGACAGTGCCATTTAACACTTCCTCTTCAGGGTTGATAACAGATTGTAAATACCGAACATTAACAGTCACTCGAAACATTTTAGTTTCCTCCTAATAAGTTAATAACACAGTAAAAATAACAGATTATGTTCGTAATTACAATAGTTTTTGCGAATTAAATGATAATATTCTTAACATTTTCAGTATATTTGCACATTTTTGTCATTTTAGGACTTATTCATAATAAGTGAATGTTTTTACTATTTTATTTATTAATGTTCGTTTTTTACGATTCGAAATAAAAAAAGCTGGAGTCTCCCCCAGCTTAGTTCATCATTACTATCAAACCATTCAAACCATATTCCTTACCTTCTGCCCTCGCAGAATGTAAACAACCATCCATAAAGGTGGATACCCGGCTCACTTCGATATGTTCCTCTTTGATTCCTGCTTCACGCAGCAAAGATAGATTGGCATCCGTCATGCTTAAATGGAATTTATCCCCTTTAGGAACAATGAACGCATCACGATTATCAAAGCTTATAAACGCTTCATATACCTCTGATCCGACTTCATAATTTTCCATATCAATCGACGGTCCCACATACACCAAGATATTTTCCTTGTCACATCCAAATTCGTGCTCCATTTTTTCAATGGCTTTTTGCGAGATTCTCTGGACGGTTCCGCGCCATCCCGAATGGAGCGCAGCCAAAACTTTCTTTTTCGGATCATACAAAACTATCGGTGTACAATCCGCATACTTCACAAGCAAAGCAACACCCGGTTTATCCGTAATCAGTCCATCTGTTTCAGGAAAATTTCTACCAAATATAAATGGATCACCCGTTACGCCATCTGCATAACCAATGTTGTGACCATGGACTTGTTGACCAGAATAAATTTCTGTCGGATGGATGCCCATCTTATCTATAGCGCGCTTAACTTCTTTGACGATTTCAGGTCCTTTTGTTTGTTGCCGAAAATCGTAATCAAAACCCGCAACGAGAAAGGAGAGCCCCTTTCCCTTCATTAAATCTGACTCCATTCATTAACTCCTAACTTTAAGAAATCTCCTTGACCGGACGACCTTCGCGGTCATAAATATAGTTTCTGACTTTTTTACTATCACCCATCGCCATTATCAAACGATCCCGAAATGGTTCAGCCAATTCATCGAATAAGCAAAGTTCATCGGTCAGCAAATATTTTGAGCGAGCTGCTTCAATCTCACCAGGACGCTTCAATTTATACGTCCGCGAAGGCAAATTACCCTCAATCGTTTTTTTCTCTATGCGATAGAAGGAGTGTTCATCATGATAAATAACTTCCAAAGCCCCGGAATTTGTACGCTTGAACTGTGCATCTGGATGTTTTTCTTTATGAAGTTCCCACCAAGCTTTGATACCCTCAATTGCCTCTTCCTCGGATTTGTAACTACCATGTTGCTTGCGTACGTCACCAATTCTGCTTACCCAAAAATTCGTATAAACCGTTTGTGTCATACCATCGCTCCTCTAGTAATGTATTTTTCTAACCTTTTTTTAATTATATCACAACGAAAAAGAAGAGAGTGCTCAAAAAGGCATTTAGCCCCGAACCACTGGAACGAATAAGCACAGGATGGTCGCAGACCATCTGAGCATTATTATGGAGGCACTGCGGGCTAACGCCCAAGTGTATCATGTTTGTAAGCTGCTGAAGCAGCAACAATCATGACAAAGTGGCGTCGGGGCTGCCTTTTTGAGCACGTTTGTGTTGAAGTATTCGTAAACAGATAAGGGTCCGGGAGTTATTCCCCAGACCCTTCGCATCTCTATGTTGTTGTAACTTTTTTAATTTCCTCGTACTCAGCTTCAAATTGAGCAACGGAGTATTTTTTAATCAATTCGGACAAACTTAGACCATAGTATTCTGCTAAAAAAGAAAGCTTTTCGTATTCTTCATCAGTCACACATAATGTTATCTCATCCATATTATTACTCCCCCTACTCTCATATACCTCAAGAGTAATGGAAGTTTTCATCCCGGACAATAGAAATGTCCGTAATCTCATATGAATTTTAGATTCAGCTTTCCAGACTTAATTTCGCAATAGTCAACCAAGCAGCCGGAACGCGGTAAGGCGAACAAGAAACATACTGGACCCCTTTATCAATCAAGAAGGCGATGGATTGTGGATCACCGCCAACTTCTCCACAGATACCAATAGAAATATTTTCGTTTGCCTCGGCCTTTGCACGATCAATCGCATAAGTAAGTAATTCACCTACACCTTCTTCATCCAAATGCTGGAACGGATCACTTTCAATAATGCGCTCGCGTTCGTAATCACCTACGAACTTACCAATATCATCACGAGAAAACCCATAAGTCAACTGCGTTAAATCGTTGGTACCAAAGCTGATGAAATCGACATGCTTCCCTATTTTCCCAGCCGTCAAACAAGCACGTGGCGTCTCCAGCATTGTCCCGATTTGATAAGGAATTTCGATTTCCTTCTCTTCAAACACTTGATTAATGACTTTCAAGAGTTTTTCTTTCAGAAAAATGATTTCCGCTTCTACTGACACTAACGGAATCATGATTTCTGGCTCGATTACAATCGAACGATTCAATTCTTCTGTCACTTCGACAGCAGCTTCGATAATTGCTGCCACTTGCATTTCATAAATTTCTGGATTGGTAATCGCTAAGCGACAGCCACGGTGTCCCAACATGGGATTATTTTCTTCCAAAGCGGCAATCCTTTGATTTATTTCTTCTACGGAAATTCCAAGAAGAGCGGCCATTTTATCGACTTCTTTTCCATTCGGAATAAATTCATGCAAAGGCGGATCCAACAGACGGATCGTTGCGTGTTTTTCCTGGGCTAGACGGAATATCGTTTTAAAATCTTCTTTTTGATAAGCTTTTAGTTTTTCAAGTGCGAGACGTTTTTCATTGACTCCCGGGGACAAAATCATCTTACGCATCTCAACGATTCGCTCTTCGCCAAAGAACATATGCTCTGTCCTGACCAGTCCCATCCCTTCTGCACCAAATTGTAAAGCTGCTGTAATTTCATTTGCGGTTTCTGCATTGGCTTTGACTGAAATAATACCCACTTCTTTACACCAAGAAATTATTTTACCCAACGAACTGGATTCATCTACTGGATTTTCTTTTTCAATTTCGCCCAGGTATATTTTCCCTGTTGCACCATCAACTGAAATGACGGTTCCTTCTTGAATGACCGTATTACTCACGCTAGCTGTCTTTTGTTTTTCATCGATAAGTAGTTGTTCACACCCAACTACACAGCACGAACCCATTCCACGTGCCACTACTGCAGCATGCGAGGTCATCCCTCCATGAGAAGTTACAACAGCTTCACTGACTGCCATTCCTTCAATATCTTCTGGTGAAGTTTCTTTGCGCAAAAGAATCGTTCTTTCTCCAGCGTCGTTCGCACGCTTGGCATCTTCGGCAGTAAAGTAAACCTTCCCGCTGGCAGAACCAGGACTGGCAGGTAACCCTTGCACGATTGCTTTCTTTTCCTTTAATTGCGAAGACACGAATGTTGGATGCAATAATTGATCCATCATTTGAGGAGTGAGTCGCTTCAAGGCTTCTGCTTTTGAAATAACACCTTCCTCCACTTGGGAAATAGCTATTTCAATGGCGGCTCGGGCTGTACGTTTACCACTGCGCGTTTGCAGGATGAATAACTGGCCATCTTCAATGGTGAATTCGATATCCTGCATATCGCGGTAATGGCGTTCCAGCATTTCTGCCAGATTTAAGAATTGTTCATACGTCTCTGGCATAATGTTTGCTAATTGGGAAATATCTTGCGGTGTACGAATGCCGGCCACAACATCCTCACCTTGAGCGTTAATTAAAAATTCTCCAAAGAGTCCTGGCTTTCCAGTTGCCGGATTGCGAGTAAACGCAACCCCCGTACCACTTTCCATGCCGGTATTCCCAAATACCATCTCCTGAACCGTAACAGCAGTGCCTAAATCGTCCGGTATTGCATTCATGCGGCGATATGTAACCGCTCTCGAATTATCCCATGATTTGAAAACCGCTTCTATCGCTGCCAGCAACTGTGTTTTTGGATCTTGCGGGAACGCTTCCCCCATCTGCTCTTCGTAAATTTCTTTATATGTATTTGTTAGTTCTATCCAATCTTCAGCGTTCATTTGTACATCTGATTGATAGTCTTTTTTATTTTTGTATAAGCTTAATGCATCTTCGAAAAGATTTTTATCTATCCCTTTAACAACATCACCAAACATTTGAATAAAACGACGGTAACAATCATAGGCAAAAGCCTCATTATCAGTTTTGGCGGCGATTGTATCAACAGTTAAATCGTTCATCCCTAAATTCAATACCGTATCCATCATACCAGGCATTGAAATTTTAGCGCCACTGCGAACAGAGACAAGTAACGGATTAACCGGATCAGAAAATTTCTTCTGACTCATTTCTTCAAGAGCTTCAAGTTGTTGTGCAATTTCAAAAATCATGTCCTCCTGTAATGAACCTTGTTCCAGATAAGTAAGACATGCTTCTGTTGAAATCGTAAATCCACTCGGTACCGGTAGCCCTAATCGTGTCATTTCTGCTAAATTAGAACCTTTCCCTCCCAATAAATCAACCATTTCTCTTTTACCTTCTACAAATGAATAAACAAATTTTGTCGCTGTTCTGTTTAACGTCATCATATTCACCCTTTTTAGTGTGTCTTATTAAAACTTATTCGCATTATATAGTGTGTCATAATAGGTTGTCAAGTGTTTAATTAGATATTGATTAAAATTATGATGTTTTATATAATGGATACATCTTGAAAAAAGAGGTCGGTAGTATGGATTTTACGGAACGACAGAATAAAATTATAGAAATCGTCAAAGAGCATGAACCCATCAGTGGCGACCGCATTGCAGGTTATCTTGGATTAAGTCGTGCCACACTAAGAAGCGACCTAGCAGTTTTGACAATGGTGGGGATATTGGATGCACGCACTAAAGTTGGTTATTTTTATACCGGACAAGATGTGAAACCACTTGTTTACGATCAACTATTCGAAGTGACCGTCAAGGAAGTAATGACCACCCCGATCATTGTTGAACAAACTTTATCCGTTTATGATGCAGTCACAAACCTTTTCATGTATGATGTGGGTTCTTTGTACGTAAAAAATGATCAGGACGAATTAGTAGGCGTTATTTCCCGAAAAGATTTTTTACGGTTTGTCATTGGAAATAGCAACGCGGAAAATACTCCTGTTGCCATGATTATGACCCGGATGCCAAACATCGTGACCGTGACACCGGAATGGACGATTTTAGAAGCCGGAAACTTATTGATGCAGCACCAAGTAGACTCTCTTCCAGTAGTAACGAAAGATAATCCGTTAAAAGTAGTAGGAAAGCTGACGAAAACACGGCTGATGAATCATTTTATCCAAGCCGGGAATGATTCAAATAACAGTTAAAGGATGACGGACCATGACAAAACCCTTAAAGAAAGCAATCAACCCTATTTATATCATTTCCGACTCTGTTGGTGGTACAGGATTAAAAATCACTGCGGCAGTACTTGCTCAATTCCCATCACTCGCATCTTCCGAAATAAAAAGATTCCCTTTTATAACCGACTCAGGACAAATTGAGGATATCTTGCAAGACGCAAAAAAAGAAAAAGCAATCATTGTCTCAACACTGGTTAACAAAAAGATGATTGCCTTTGTCGATGCCTTTTCGCAAGCAGAAAATTTGAGGCATGTAGATCTTATGACGAATCTCACTTCGATCATCGAAGAAGAATATGAGGAAAGTTCCAACCAGGAACCTGGCGCCCTTCACAAATTAAATACCGATTACTTTAACCGTGTTTCAGCGATGGAATTCGCAGTTCGGTATGATGATGGTAAAGATGCTAAAGGATTTCAGAAAGCTGATTTAGTTATTTTAGGCGTTTCAAGAACATCCAAAACGCCCTTGAGTCTGTATTTGGCGAATCAAGGTTATAAAGTCGCGAATCTTCCGATTATCCCTGAGGCACAAATACCGGAAGAACTGTTTAAAATACCGTCAAGAAAAATTATTGGCTTGACGACCTCAGCAGAAACACTAGCCAAAATTCGACAAGCGCGTTTAGCATCGTTAGGGTTGAAAAATACCAGCCAGTACTCCGATCAATTACGGATTGAAAAAGAATTAGCTTATGCGGGAGATTTGTTTAATCAGTTGGATATCATGACTATTAATGTGGAAAATCGTTCCATCGAAGAAACGGCCGTCCTCATTGAGGAATATTATCGTGACACCTTCCAACAAAGCAGACCCAGTTTGTTTTGATCAATGGCATTAACCTGAGTCGTTGTGCAGACTTGCAACATAAATGAAAAAAAGACCCAGTCAGCATGGAATTATCCGTGCCAACTGGGTCTTTCATATTTTATAAAGCTGCAATTATTTTTTCGGTGTAAGATGTTGTAGATTGCTCGCCACCTAAATCACGGGTGAAGTTTTGCGGGTCCGACAAAACTTTTTCGATTGCGTTTCGAATTCTACGCGCTGGTTCATCTTGACCGATGTGCTCCAACATGAGGCACGCACTCAGTATCAAGGCTGTTGGGTTCGCAATATTTTCCCCGGCAATATCAGGAGCCGATCCGTGGACCGCTTCAAAAATGGCAATATCCTTACCGATATTTGCGCCTGGAATCGTCCCTAAACCGCCCACCAAACCTGCCATCAAGTCAGATAAGATATCCCCGTATAGATTTTGGGTTACCACTACACCAAATTGCGAAGGATTAATCACTAATTGCATCGCCATGTTATCGACCAAGATTTCTTTAAGTTCAATGTGTGGGTAATCTTTGGCAACCTCACGGGCCACATCCAAAAATAAACCATCAGTCAATTTCATGATGTTAGCTTTGGTAACAACCGTTACGAAATCTCTTTTTTGAGCATCTGCATAATCAAATGCCCGTTTCACGATTCGTTCGGAAGCACCGCGCGTGATGACTTTAATACTATGCATCTCATCATCAGAAATTTTTTCTTCAATACCCGCATACAAATCTTCTGTATTTTCACGGAATAAAATCATATCCAGATCTTTAAATAAAGAGGGAACCTTCCCTAAAGATTTAATCGGACGAATGTTGGCAAACAAATCATACTTACGGCGCAATGCGACGTTTGCACTACGAAAGCCTTTGCCGATAGGTGTTGTTATAGGACCTTTAATCGCAATTTTATTTGCTTCGATGCTTTTAAAAACAGCCTCTGGTATCAATGTACCTGTTTCGTTAAATATCTGTTCACCTGCATGCAGAACTTCCCATTCAACATCTGCACCACTCGCGTTAACAACACTCATCATGGATTTCGATATCTCACGACCAATCCCATCGCCAGGAATCATTGTAATTTTCATCATCTGTCTCCTTTAGCATTTTATCTTATTAGTTGTAGATTGGCATAGCCCCTATTAAAGCCCCAACGATTACATAGGTGATAAAGATGCCGATGGATACCAGTCCTGCTTTCTTTTGCCAAGGACCCATATCCACATTCGTCATCCCTAATAACACATAGACAAATGGCACTAACGGACTTAGCAAATGGAACGCTTGTCCCATCAAAGAAGCGAAAGTAAGTTGCAATGGTGTAAAGGCATATCGTGCGCCCGCTTCAGCCAATACTGGCATCACGCCATAATAAAACGCATCATTATTCAAGAAATATGTCCCTGGAACCGAGATAAATGCCACAATCAGTCCATAGAAATTACTCCAACTTTCCGGAATTATTCCAACCAAACTAAGCGCGATAGCATCACTCATACCAGAAGCCTGTAAAATACCCATGAATACGCCCGCCGCAAACACCGTCATAACAACAGAGTTCGCTTCAGCAGCATTTCCATCAATCCGTTTCTTTTGGTCTGCAACATTTGGATAGTTGACCATTAACGTAATAACTGTCCCAATCAAGAAAACAATTGCCGATGGGATGATTCCCCAAATCAGCAATCCAACCGCGCCAAATGCGATAATAGCATTAATCCAGACGTTTTTCGGTCTGCGAATTTCCAAAACTTCTGGATCCGTAATTTCCGTCATCTTATTCAATTCTGAATGTGATAAATCAACGACTCCCAGACGCTTTCTTTCACCACGCCCCATAAAAAAGGCAACGACAAACATATAAACCAAGGCAGCAATCATCATCGGTACCAAACCACGCATAACATCCGATTCATTAACACCCATCACGGCAATCGCACGTGCAGTGGGACCTCCCCAAGGAAGTAAGTTGATAATTGAATGAGAAGTCATTGTCAACACTGCCAGATCCAGCAATTTCATATTTAAATGCTTGTAGATCGGAACAAAAGCCGTACAAACAATAATCATCGTTGTCGTTCCGTCACCATTCAATGATACTCCCGCTGACAATGCAACAGTCGCCAGCATGACTTTCAAAGGATCACCCTTAGCAAAACGTAACATAAAATTGGAAAGTGGATCAAACAACCCTGCATCAATCATGAGCGAGAACATATAAATAGCGAAGAACAACATAATCCCTGTCTTTGCAGTTGTCATTAAGCCATCAAAAGCTGCCTCACCGATATTAAAATCCCAAATCCCCATTAACTGTCCAATTACCGCCCATATAATCGGCAAGATAGCCAGACCAACGAAAGGTGTTGTTTTCTTTGTCATAATTAATGCCATAAAGACAATAATTAAACTATATCCCATAAATGCAATCATATTCCATCTCCTTTGCTTTTTATTTGTTAAATTGAAATTAGATAAGTAATATTGCTATAACATCTTACCTTTTAAAACGCTCTAAGTCAATCTTACCATGACATCCCTTGTTATATTATGTGACATCCATGAAAGAAAAAAAATGAGCCAAAAGCGAATTTATACGCCCTTGACTCACCTTTTTTATACCTTTTTTACCATAGATTTTTTATTGGGATTGAACGGGTTGTTCCTGATGTTTCCCTGGCTTTTCTCTCTTTTCCTTTGAACTCAACAATCTCAGACCATTAAGAATTACCAATATCGTTGAACCCTCATGAAAAACAACACCCGTTGGCAAATCCAATAACCCCACTAAGTTTAAGGTAATCAAAATAATGATAACACCAACTGCAAATGCAACATTTTGCTTAATAATTCGATTTAGACGTTTGCTTAATTTATAACTATAGAGAAGTTTAGATAAATCATTTTTAACGATTACGACATCAGCTGACTCCATTGCCACTGAAGTTCCACTACCCATTGCTATACCAATATCAGCATTTGCTAGTGCAGGAGCATCGTTAATCCCATCTCCAATCATACCAACAACTTGATCTTTCTCTTGTGCTTTAATTACATAATCAATTTTGTCTTCCGGTAAAAGTCCAGCCATATATTCTTTAATATTTACTTCTTTAGCAACTTTTTTTGCGACAGATTCGTTGTCTCCAGTCAACAAGACGATATTAACGCCTTCCTCTTGAAAACCATGGACCGCTTCCACTGCTTCATGACGGACTTGGTCACTTAAAGAAAAATACCCCACGATAATATCATCTTCAGAAACAAGAACGGTAGTGTGATCGATAGCAATTTTGCTACGGTAACCGTGCGGATCCTCCATATCTTGGAAAGCAGATGGCTTACCTACCTTGAATGCTCCTTTTTTCAAGCCTGATCCAGCAACTTCTTCTACTGGGATTCCATGGTCGATACTGTCTAAACTTAAATCAGGAAATTTATTTACAATTGCATTAGCAATTGGATGAGATGATTGTTGTTCCATAAAAACAACCTCTTTGATAACAGCTTCCGGTGCTAGATAATCCACTACCTGGAAATCGCCAAAAGTGAGTGTTCCCGTTTTATCACTGTACAACAGATCCATTGTTGCTAATGCTTCCATCGCTGCGCCACCTTTTACCAACACACCATTTTTAGCGCCATTACTAATCGCACTTAAAGTTGCAGGTGTTGCTGCCGCAACCAATGCACACGGACTCGCTACAGTTAATAGAACCATCCCCCGATAAAAGGCGTCTTCAAAATTAAAACCGCTCAGATAATATAACGCGGCAATGAACAGGGGAACCACAATTAATACGCCAATAACATAGTTTTTCTCAAAACGATCGATAAATTTAGCAATTCGAGACGGCCGACTTTGCGCTTCCTCAACCATGCGAATAATGTTTGAAAACATCGTTTGATCACTTGTTTTATTTACGTTTAAGTGGAAAGCATTCCCTTCGTTCAACGTTCCAGCAAACACTTCATCACCGCGTTTTTTTTCAGTTGGCAGTGATTCACCCGTCAATGATGCTTCATTGATTTGGGTCTTTCGATCAATAATACCATCAATCGGGATTTGAGCCCCTTTGGACACAACGACGATATCTCCAATGATTAGATCATCCGTAGCTACTTCTACTACTTCCCCAGTCGGTTTTAGGACTTGCGCAACCGAAGGCACTTGTGACATCAGTTCTTTAATTGCGTTTGTTGACTTGTTTGTTGCAAAATTTTCCAGAAATTCTGCTCCTGCAAAAATCAATAGCAACATAGCCCCTTCCGATTCATAATTAATGATTACTGCCCCTAAAGCAGCCAAGACCATCAATAAATCGACGTTGGGTGATTTTGACTGAACTGTATCAACAACAGCATTTTTCGTTGCAAAATATCCCAGGAAGAAAATTGCCACATAGAATGCAATCCTACTGTAAATACCACCTGTAACAAACCCTATTATCGTAAATATTATTCCGAGTACCAAAAATTGTCCCTGTTTTTCTTTAACCAGATAATTAAGCATATCTTTTCCTCTTTTCTATTCATTATTCAACTTTATCGTTTGGTTAATTTAGTTTTCTCCTTCTGCTATATATTCATGATTAACCTCCCATTCTTAAAATTTATGTACAAAAAAAGGCACACCTATAGAACAGTAGTTACTGTCCCACAGGTGTGCCTTTTTGCACGACTCTGCTACCACGCATACGGTGGACCGGCTGCATGAACCTCTGGGAGTTCACCGCCTGCTCAGATTTAATGGGCCCTCCAAAAGAGAGCGGATTAAATTTAATTTATAGGTTAATTTTACACGGAATCGGTTCATTTGTCAATCTCAGTTTTGGCTAATCTATCGAATATTTTGCAATAATTAGATAGGCCAACGACGATATGATATACTTTGGGTGAAAATAACATGATAGAAAGAAGATGGAGCGGATGAAAATCGGTATTATCATTCATTCAAAAACCGGAAATACGCTATCGGTCGCCCAAAGGTTATTGGAGAATCTGTTAGCATTAGGCCATTTTTGTAAAGTTGAAAAAGTGGTAGCAACTAATGATGAAGAAATGGACCCGTCAAAAATAGTCTTAGAAAATCAACCGGATTTAACAGGATATGACTGTTTGATTTTGGCTGCTCCCGTCCGCGCTTTTTCGCTTTCGCCAGTGATGAAAGCTTACTTGGCGCGTGCCTCCCAACTATCGAAGGAAAAAGTATTTTGTTACGTCACGGAAGGTTTTCCATTTTCATCCATGGGTGGTAACCGTGCGATCAAGCAGTTCAATAATATCATCGAAGCAAAAGGAGCCATTGTTGAAGCAACAGGCATCATCAATTGGTCGAACCCCAGACGCGAGAAGCAAATCGTTCAGTTGGTTAACAAATTTATCTCATTAATAAATTGATTCTCGGTAAAAATCTGATGAGCACGCATGAGACTTAAATGTTAAAGAGGGTGAGACAAAAGTCTCACCCTCCTTCCTGTATACGAATATCTGTATTCTAAACGTGCGACAAAAGGCAGCCCCGAGCCACTCCCTTGTTTTGTTTAATTATTGTTGGTGAGCTGCATTTGTTCCGGCAATACGTCCATACGTGAAGATATCAGTCAGTGCGTTTCCACCTAGACGGTTTCCTGCATGGATGCCACCAGCAACTTCTCCAGCAGCGTAAAGTCCTGGGATGATTTTTCCTTCTTTCGTCAAAACGCGTGTCGCAGAATCGATACGCAATCCACCCATAGTATGGTGAACAGCCGGCTTGCGTGGTGTTGCATAGAACGGTGCAACTGTGACTTTTAAATCAAACACATTCTTGCCGAAATCAGGGTCTTTTCCATTATCAACATATAAATTGTATGTAGACACAGTTTCTACTAACGTTGCAGGGTCCATACCTAACTGTTTAGCAAGTTCTTCAAGCGTATCAGCCCGATAAAGGGTTCCTTCGGCAACTTCTTTATCAATTTTCTCTTGATTTGTGTTGTAAGCTGTCTTTTTTATTTCGTCATCTGCAATCAGATAGAATAGACCGCCTTGATCGATTGCTGCTTGAGTCAATTTATCACGACTTTCGTATTCATTTACGAAACGTCTGCCCTCTTTATTGACCATTACGAAATTAGCTGGGGGAACTTGTAATCCAGTAAAAAGCCCACCATTATCCGGATCAGATACAGGCATCATTTGCGAGAATCCCATTCCGACTAAATCTGCCCCCACACTCTCACCAAGCTTGATTCCATCTCCGGTAATGGCAGGAGAGTTCGACGTCTTGATGTCATCATCAATTTCAGTCCAGAACGTATTGTATTGTTTCAGCATCTTGGTATTCGCTCCGAATCCACCAGTCGCCAAAACAACTGCTCCAGCATGAATGACAACTTTCTTGTTGCGTGGTCCACGGGCAATGACACCGACAACATTCCCATTTTCGACTAGCATTTCCTTGGCTGGTGTATCGGTAATAATTACACCACCGTTATCCAACACAAATTTTTGTAATGCTGCAACGAAAGCATATCCTTGATTTTCTTTTGGTTTATGGCCACGGCGCCACATTGCCCCAACTGGCATTTCAACATTGTTTCGGTTGAAATCGACACCGATTTCCTCCAACCATTTAATGGAATGTGGAGCGTTTTCAGTCAAAGTTTTGACAAGATCATAATCACCGTAAATACGGTTACCCAGTAAATCAGTCCGCTTTCCACCTAGATAAGTTTGGATTCGATGCCATAACGTTGAGTCGAATAAATAGTGTTTTCCAGCGGATAAATCTGCTAGATAATCACGAATTTGCTGTTTCAAGGTATTGAAATCTTCCAAGTATTCGGTATCTATTTCTGCTTCATCGATTTCCAACACACTTTTCAGGGTGGAATCCTCACCTGGCAGAGCCTTGAAATTACTTTGCCATTCTGGATTTGCCGCATTCATCGGTCCGCCTGTCCGGACGGTATTTCCACCGATCGAAGGGAATTTCTCCAACAGAATGACTTTTTTGCCTTCCTGGATAGCACTGGCTGCAGCACTCAAACCAGCCCCTCCGCCACCGATAACTAAAACATCTGTTATTAATTCTTCTTCCTCCACTTTCGGCTGATCCGCCGCTTTGGGACGTTTTTTCAATATTTCTGGGTCAGCACCCGCCATTTTTACCGCTTCTGCTACCCCTTCGATAACCCCCTGGCTGGTGACCGTTGCCCCTGAAATTGCATCAACATTCAAGGTTTGGCCTTCAACGATTTCTTGGGGAATACGTGTGAAGACAACATCAGCAATCCCAGCTGATTCTCCAGCGGAATCAATTTCAATAGTCTCAATGCGATCTTCCGATAATACTACCCTCATCGGCAACTTACCATTATGGCCAGGGGCCGTTACGGTATATTCACCAGGATTGAAAGAAATAAGTTCCGGGATATTCAAAAGATTGGCAACTTCCGTGAAACGGATGAATTTCTTGAAGCAGCTTTCCAGAAAATCGATTGTGCCTTTTTCTTTCAGGTCACCTTCCTTGGTGAAAGCTTCATGGGCACGTCCCAATAAAAATTCATTTCCCGGCATGACGGTCGCATTCACACCCGGCGCATCCAACACCTGACGTAGATGTAACTGGGCCCGCGACGAACCTTGAACATCATAGGAAGCACCGACAATCATAACTGGTTTACCATCAAATGGGTGGACTTTAAATGATAACCATTCCAACATACTCTTTAACGCAGATGGGATCGAGTGGTTGTGTTCCGGTGTTGCAATAATCACACCATCCGACTCTTCAATTTTATTTTTCAGATATTGGACGGATTCGCTTTCCGTTTGATCATCCGATTCGTCAAACATCGGGATCGCTTTGATTTCCAATACTTCAATTTCTGCCGCTTCCGCAAAATGTTTCTCCATGAATTTCAACAGCAGACGATTATATGAAAAATCCGCATTCGTTCCAACTATTCCTACAAACTTCATTATTCATTTCCCTCCGCTTCTGACGCGATAATCTCTTTCCACGAAAATGCCGGTTTGGCTGTGGTCCTTTTTTGACGTTCTTTCAATAAAAGATTAGTCATCTCCACAAACAACTGAAACTCTGCAAAACAATCTTCGAGTTCAGCAACTTTTTCCTGATCCAATAAATTCCCCTCTTCATCAAATGCTTGGAGCGAATAGCCAAGCAAAAATTCTGCACTCGGCATGATACGGGCTTTTAACTCAGGTGAGTTCAATATTTGGCGTAAGTGTCCTTGAGCCCGTGATGATCCTAAAGAACCATAAGAAGCACCGGTAATCATGACAGGTTTATCGACCAATGGCTGAACGCTATAGGACAACCATTCCAAAACACTTTTCAGAGCGGCCGGGATAGAATGATCATATTCAGGTGTACTGATGATAACCCCGTCAGCTGCTTCAATTTTATCAGCAAGTTCTTGGATTCCTAAGGGAGCTTTTTTGTCTTTTGGTTCATTAAACGCTGGCAGTCCTTTAATTTCAAAGACTTCGACCTCAGCTTTATCTGAAAAATGCTTTTGAATGAATCGCAACAACGTCCGGTTAGTGGAGTGGTCTGCGTTCGAACCGACTATTCCAATCAATTTCATTAAATTCCATTCCCCTCTTTTTTATTAGTGATGTTTTGAGCATATCAAAACAGCCTATTATTAGACATTTAATGATTTAATTGTAATTTAAATTTCTTTAATTGTGAAATATATATTTTTTATAACTCGATAACATATTTGTTATAATTATCACAAAGATAAACAAAGGAGCAATGAAATGTCGCATATACAATCACCTATCCTTTTACAATACCTGGATGCACTTTTGAAGCATGGCAGCTTTACTAAGGCAGCCAAAGACCTTTATATTTCCCAACCATATTTAACTCAAACCATCAAACGAACGGAAAATGATTTGGGAATAGAAATCGTCAACCGTAAGAGCCCACAGCTGCAGCTGACTGAAGCGGGAAAAGTTTATTACCGTTATCTAGAGTCCATTGAAGAAAGCAGTGAGGATTTGAAACGCCAACTCGCAAAATATTCGATGACAGGGAAACCAACCATTCGAATTGCCATCCTTCCCAGCTTGGCGACTTATTTACTCCCTCTTGTATTGCCAGTCTTCAAGAACAAATTCCCTCACATTTCCGTGACCATTCTTGAAGATGTACCTAAAAACAATGAACTGCTAACAATCAAAGAAGAGGTAGATTTTTATATTGGACAAAACCCCGAAGCGGTATCACCTTCACTCATAACGATTGATTGTGGGTTTCAAAATTATTATGCCATTATCCCGCCCTCTTCCGATTTTTACTGCGAAGGTGTACAGTATTTGACGGAGAATTCCATTTCAGTTGAAGAATTGTTATGCCAAGAGCTTGTGCTCACAACAAATGGTTCGGCAATCAGGCGTCAAATCGATCGTCTCTTGAACCGCTACAAAATCACGCCACGAATCGCATTCGAAACTTCTAACGTCTATACCGTCGCTGAACTTGCGAAACAGGATTTAGGAGTCGCATTCGTTCCCGAAGGTTTGGTGTATGCCACAAATTCCGCTGCTTATAATCTTTACCCTATAACAACGACACTTATTTCTTTAGAATATTTCATCGCCTATCCGGCTTCAAAAATGCTGAGCGAAAATGAAAAATTATTTTTGGATGTTTTTACCACCATAGTTCAAAAGCATACAAAAAAGGCTAGCTCATAAACATGAGTTAGCCTTTTTTACTATTATAGGTGGTTCTTTTCAAACTCGTCCAACACTGTCCGTACTTCGGCTGTTGATTTGGTTTCAAATAGGCGCGCTCTGAGGTCGCCAGCCCCTTTAAATTCACGCACATAAATCTTAAAGAATCGTTGTAGCGGTTTGAACACGCGCGGTTCCTTTTCAGCATATTTATCAAACAAATCCAAATGTTTACGGAATAAATTCAATAATTCCTGAGGACTGCGCTCTTGGGGAACTTTCTCAAATGCATAAGGATTGTGGAAGATGCCACGACCAATCATCACACCATCAACGCCATATTTATCAGCAAGCTCTTTCCCGGTTTGGTAGTCAGGAATATCGCCATTGATTGTCAATAAAGTTTGGGGCGCAATTTCATCGCGCATTTTCTTGATTTCTGGGATTAATTCCCAGTGTGCATCCACTTTACTCATTTCAACCTTCGTACGCAAATGAATGGAAAGATTAGCAATATCCTGCTCCAACAAATGCTTCAACCAAGTCTTCCATTCATCTACATCCGCATGTCCTAAACGTGTTTTAACACTGACTGGAAGGCCACCTGCTTTAGCAGCTTCAATTAATTCAGCTGCTACGTCCGGACGACGAATCAAGCCAGCTCCGCGACCATGTTTAAATACGTTCGGTGCTGGGCAACCCATGTTGAGGTCCACCCCACGGTAACCCATCTCTGCCATTCCGATACTCATTTCACGGAAGTATTCAGGTTTGTCTCCCCATATATGAGCCACAATCGGTTGCTCATCGGGTGTAAATGTCAAACGACCACGGACACTCTCTTTTCCGTTGGGATGACAGAAACTTTCACTATTGGTAAATTCAGTAAAAAATACATCCGGACTCGCTGCTTCACTGATAACATGACGGAAAACAACATCTGTCACATCTTCCATAGGTGCTAACACGAAAAACGGACGTGGCAACTCTTGCCAAAAATTCTCTTTCATTTCAAATTCCTTTCCTGTAAAAATGCAAACATCTTTATATAGTAGATTTATTAGTAGCTTACTTATTGCAATTAAGTATACTACCATATTACTCCAATTTTAGAAAGTTTAATGCTATTTAAATTTGGTCAAAAAAATAGAGAGTGTGAAAAAAGACGTTTAGCCCCGGATCACTGGAGCGAATAGGCGCAAGATGGTCGCAGACCATCTGAGCATTATTCGTGAAGTGACGCCGGGGCTGCCTTTTGGAACACGTTTACGGGGCAGATGTACGTATACGAGAAAGAGGCTGGTAGTTTTGTCCCAGCCTCCTACTTACTCGATTCTGTTAGTTCTCACTGTTATTTCTTTGCATCATCTTGTTTTTCATGGAACCGTTGGGAGAGTTATTTTCTTTCATGTGTTTCTGCATTTCGTTGTGATGTGATTCGATGGTTTCAATCAATTCATCCATAGGAAGTTCTTCCGCACTTTCTAGCGTTCCTTCCTCTTCTAAATCGCGTAATTCCATCATCGCACGCATCCGACCGATCGACACACCTTTTTCTCTGGCTTGTTTCATTAATCCCTCCGTTGACTGGTACATCGTCATGTGCTGCCGCATCATCCCTTTATGGGATTCGATGTTTGCCATCATCTCAGATGCTCGGGACGCTTGCCTACTCGCTACTGTCACATAGACTTCTTCAGTCTCCATTCCGAAAGCATTCATTATTTCAGCCATAGCATCTTCATAATTCATGTGGGTAACGGTCAATTCATTTGCCAGATTTTCTCCTTGAGGATCGAACCCAACAATTTCAACGACCCGATTGAACCAATTCACACGCAATTCAACCGAATAGTCGCTGTCGATGGAAACTGCTGATACGGGCGTTTGATAAGCGAAGAAGCCGGAGATTGTGAACAGAACAACCAGTCCCATAACCGCTTGCACCTTGAACTGACGCCAATAACCTTGCGGACTTCTTTTCTGGTTTTTGATACGCTTTGAAACCATCTGTATCGTTTGTAGTTTCAGTTGTTCATCCGCTACGACACCATCAAAGGCTTTTTTTATTTTTCGGCTCATTCCCATTCATCTCCTAACGCCGCTTTCAACTTTTCCTTCGCCCTGGCTAAACGGGTATATATCGTATTGACATTTTTACCCAGCAGCTCGGCGATTTCGACAGCAGAATAGTTTTCGTAATAAAACAGATAAATGACTTCCCGGTAGTTTTTGGGGAGTGCCAGAACCGAACGAATCAAATCATGATCTTCAGGCGCAACACGCGCCAATTGCTCATTTATTTGATCCGTAGTGGTCACTTTGCTCTGAAAAAAACTCTTGAGAAAATCCTTGCAGGCATTGATCGTCACACGGATGATCCATGCTTTTTCGTGTTCATCCGAAGTGAATGCAGGGGAATTGGTTGCATACTTTAAGAATACAGTCTGGAAGATATCTTCCGTGTCTGCACGGTTCTTCAAATAAACCATACAAATCTTGGTGACTGTATCGCCATACAATTCAATTGCTCTGATAGCTTCCTGTTCACTTCGCATGCTCTTACCCCAACCTTGTAATTTAGTTACCTAGGCAGTGTTGATTGCCATATCCCATTCCAAATCCGTCTCTTGGTCCCATGAAATTACCATCTTCAAGGGCTTGTTCTCTTTCTTGTATCCGCTCTTGAATGAAGGCTTCACGTTCTTCCTCGGTCATGTCACTATTTTCTTGGAGACGTTCGCGCATTCTGTCTTGCATATAATCAAGACGTTCTTCCACTGTCATTGCTTGAACAGCTTCCCGATTTTGTTGACTCAAGCCCATCATACCATGATGGCCGCCGTTCATCCATGCTCCTCGTTCCGCTTGTTGCGTATATGCCGGTGTGCCCTGTCCCGCTTTTGCGTTAGCTGCCAAAGCCGTTGTTCCACCTGTTGCCAATAACGCTACCGTTGCTAAAATAATTGCATTCTTTTTCATTTGAAAAACCTCCGTTTTTTTGTTTGATATTTCTTGTCTCACTAGTAATACGATTGAGAGACGGGAATCCTTTCAAAGTTTTTTTATTTTTTTCAATAAAGTAAAAAGCACCAAGCTTTCCACCACTGGGCGGAGGGCTTGATGCTTTTCAGATAAATAAAAAATTTATGCTACTGTTGGAGGTGTTCCTTCAGCGTTTGATACAATCACTTCGACTTGGATCAAGGCATCGGAAGGTAAGGCTGAAACCCCAACTGTTCTTCGTGCAGGAATACCTGTCGGGAAATATGTTTTGTAAACTTCATCTACAGCATCCGTATCCGTGATGTCTTTGAGGTAAATATTTACTTTCACAATATCTTCCATCACGTGGTCGATGCTTTCCACGATGGCTTTGATGTTTGTTAAGCATTGTGCAGCTTGTTCTTTTACGCCACCCGATACCATTTCGCCTGTTTTAGGATCCAATGGTAATTGCGCTGAAAAATGGTTGAAATGTGAAAACGCCACTGTTTGTGTGGATAGGGCATTTATCGGTGCTTCTTTTGTATTGTTTGCTTCAATAATAAGTCCATGTCTGTCTTCAACAGCTTGTGGCGGAGTGCCATCTCCATGGGAAACGACTGCTTCAATCTGGATCAAAGCATCCATCGGTAAAGCAGCAACTTCTACGGTTGTCCGAGCTGGCACATAAGCCACTGCTCTAGCGATTGCTGAATCAGGGAAGAATGTTGAATATACTTCGTTTACTGCTTCAAGGTCCGAATGGTTTTTCAGGAAGACATTAATTTTAACGATATCGTCAAATGGAACATCGATACCTTCTAAAATCGCCTTGATATTTTTCAAACATTGTCCAGCCTGCTCTTTAATACCGCCAGCTACTAATTCACCTGATTTTGGATCGATTGGCAACTGAGCCGAAAGATGATTGTAGTGAGAGAAAGCAACGGTTTGAGTAGATAGGGAACTTGTCGGTGCATTTTCCGTATTGTTTGTAACCTTGATGATATCCCCTGCTTGTGGCGCATTTGGGATTGTCCCTTCCCCGTTTGAAACAATCGCTTCAACTTGAACCAAAGCGTCCATCGGTAAAGCTGCAACTGCCACTACTGTCCGTGTTGGAACATAGCTTTGGAAGAAAGTTTTATAAACAGCGTCAACTGTGTCGACGTCAGAAATATTCTTAACGAATACTGTTACTCGGACAACGTCATCCATAACATGGTCAATGCTATCAACGATTGCTTTGATATTTTTGAAACATTGCTCCGCTTGCTCTTTAATACCGCCAACTACCATTTCTCCAGATGTTGGATCGATTGGTAATTGAGCTGAAAGATGATTGTAATGAGAAAACGCTACTGTTTGTGAAAACAAAGCATTTTTTGGTGCATTTTCCGTATTTCGTGCCAATACTGTATTATTGCCGCTCATGATTGTACGCCCCTTATAGATGAATTACGTCAAAATAAAACCCTTACATTTTCGACAATTCAAATTGTAACACGCTTACAAGCCAAATGATTTGGTCATTGTTACTTTAATTAGGTGGCTCTTTGTCTATATTGCTGAATTCGCCTATTAATATTTTTTCATGGACCGTGCAATTTTTAAAACTTTTTCCTCGCCTATCACCTTCGTGGTTAGGGTTAATTCAGTACCGTTTTGAGGCCAGGTTAAATAGATTGTATCCCCCTGTTTATATAAGTACCCAGTAGAACCTGATATATCGACTTCAGTACTGTTTGGGTCTATTTCAAGTTCTGTCAGCTTCGATTCAGTTAGTTCAAAAACTGGTGTTTTTTTAAAATAAGTTAAATATAAAGTTTCTTTGATGCCTGTATCCACCCACTCTATGTCACCAAATCTCACATTTTCAGGTACATAGGTAGGCTCATAGATTGTAAAATCAGCTTCCGTCTGGACTTGTTGAAGGGTAACTGGCTCATCCGGGATGTTTCTGAGAAGAAATAACAATGATGCAATTGATAATGAAAAGCTAATAACAAGGTATTTTCCGTATACACGCGCAGCCTCGTTTTCAGCTATTTTCACACCAAGCCACACACCTAACAGTCCACCAGTTGCGGCACCGATTATAAGCCCTATATTACCGACAGCCTCAGGACCAATACCGCCAGCGAATTCGAACTCAGTTAGATAATTGCCCCCTATGAACATGCCATAGAACACACCAATAATAAGTCCGATTTCAAGTAGGACAACGCCTCCCATAATCCCATAGATTATTTTACGCTTCATGTCATTCCGCTCCCTTCTTACTCACAAAATTCGGGACAATTGAATGTAAAATTGAATTAGTTCATTCCCTCTACTTTCATTATACGTCTTCATGCAGATACGCACCAAAGATAGAACCGACCGCCTAGTCCGAATAAGTACGAAAATTGGTTATTATTTTTTGCTGAATATTAATTTTTGGTTGCAGTTTTAATCTTTCTTTAATTTAACTCTTGACAAACATCTGCTCGGTTCGCTAAACTACGTATAATTTAAAATGAGAATCAAATGAAAAAACCTTTGAAGAGGAAGTAAAACTAAGAAACGGTCTCAAAGCGAGTTCGGAATGGTGGAAGCCGGATAGACGTCAGTCTTAGTAAATGGGCCTCTGAGGGCGAGGTGAAAGCAGGCAACTGTGAGTAGCCAAGACGCGAAGCCAGCGTTATCAGGCTACGGGTGTCACTGGCACCCTAGTGAGTGGGCGTGTCTATTTTTAGGCAGGCCAATTAAGGTGGTACCGCAAGTGAAAAACACTTGTCCTTGAATGATGATTTCAAGGACAGGTGTTTTTTTTGTATTTAAAAAGTCAGGAGGAACGTGGATGAACGATTTATTTACTCTGTATAACCTTAAAGTTGAGGTGGTCTCAACTGGAAAATCATTCGTATGCAGTCATAAAGCCGGCAGTTACTTTTTGGTGAAAGGCGAGAACATTATTTTCCCGGAGGACAATGCTTTCTCCCTGTATGCGTTGAGTGCCCTGCTGCCGTTATTGCCGGCAAAACAGCGCGCACTGCATGGGAACGATTGGATGTTATCGGACAGCCTGATTGCCTGCCCTGACCCGAATTGCGGGGCGCAATTCAAGATAACCAGAACAGAAACGAAAGAATTCAGCCATGCCGAGACCACGGTTGTGCCAATCAGCGAAGGAGTGAATCAATAATGGAGCGATATGCATTAACAGAAGACTATACGATCAGCCGAGTGATTAATGGGTGTTGGCAACTATCCCAAGGCCATAACCTGAAGGGGGAAATTGATATCCAAGATGTCCTCGAGGCTTTCCACATGCAGGTCGAACGCGGTTTTACGACATTCGACTGTGCTGACATTTACACCGGTACCGAGGAATTGTTGGGACGATTCTTGAAGGAATTGAAAGGTTCAAGTACGGTCTCTCCCCATGATATTCAGATTCATACCAAATATGTCCCGGATATCAACCTCTTGAACCAAGTCGATTTCAACTACACCGAAAAAATCATCGACCGCAGTCTGCAACGTCAGGGCCGAGATGTTTTGGATCTGGTCCAGTTTCATTGGTGGGACTATGATGCCCCGGGTTATCTCGAAACGGCGGCCGATTTATTGAGGCTGAAAGAAAAAGGGAAAATCCGCAACATTGGGCTGACGAATTTCGATACTGACCGAATTAAAGAAATTGTAGATGCCGGCATCCCGATTGTTTCCTGTCAAAATCAATATTCTGTTTTTGATCGTCGGATTGAAAAAGGCTTCTTGGATTACTGTCTGGAAAACGGTGTTTCTTTGCTCTGCTATGGCACATTATCGGGCGGGTTGTTAGCCGAGAAATGGATCGGCCAGAACAGCATCAATCCCGATAACCGTTCGCACATTAAGTACCTGCAAGTAATCGAAGAAACGCTGGGAGCTGCTGGCTATCAGGAGCTACTGCTGTTGTTGCAAAAAATCGGAAACAAACACGGTGCCAGTATCGCCCATGTCGCTACCAAGTATATTTTGAGTCAAGCGGGTGTGGGCGCCTCTATCATCGGTATCCGCAACAGTAGACATGTTGAGGCAAACGCATCGATTTTCAAATTCGAACTTGATTTGGCCGATTTGGATGCCATCCAGACTTTCTTGAAGCCTTATCCCATTTTGGAAGGTGAACCGTTCGAATTGGAACGGACGGTCGGATCAAAATTCCGAAACATCATGAAAATGAATCTGAACGAAAACGAGTAAAGGAGTTTTTCCGATGAACAAACAACTAGCATTTAGGGGCGGACGCAAGACCGCCTTGATTCCCGTCATCATTTTCCTCTTCTTCTGTGTCCTCTATTTTATAGTCTTTAAGGCGTTCGAAATGTATGCTTTGGCGATGGGCGGTTTCGTCGCGTTGTTGGCAGGTGCTCTTTTTGTCAAAAAAGGCAGTGCCGACGCTTATTGGGAGTCAGTTTATGCGGGCGCCAAAGAAGCGATCCCCATAGCTGTTTTATTATTTATCATCGGCATGTTTTCCCAATTGATAAAAACTGCCAACATTTCCGGCGGTTTCGTGTGGATTGCGAGCTACGTGGAGATGAACGGCGGCATGTTCACGGCATTCACCTTTTTGACAGTCTGCATCATTGCGACAGCAACCGGTTCATCAATCGGGACCATATTCACTTGTTTCCCACTTTTCTATCCGGCGGGCGTTTTGTTGGGAAGCGATCCTGTCTTCCTGGCCGGTGCCATCGTGAGCGGTGCCATCTTTGGCGACAATTTGGCACCTATTTCCGATACAACAATCATTTCGTCGGGTACTCAAACTTACATGAATCGAACCGGTCCGGTGGATGTTGCGGGTTGTGTGACAAGCCGTTTTCAATATTCGGCGGTAGCCGGCATCATCTCCTTCTTCCTGTTTTGGCTATTGGGCGGCAACGACGCCACGGCTCCATCGGCTACCGCACAATTCACTTCGATTGTCGATCCGACCAGCTTGGTCATGCTGGTACCTGTGGCCTTTATGCTGGTTATTTCGGTGAAAACCCGTGATATTTACAAAGCCATTACCGTCGGTTTGATTACGGGTACGCTTGTCGGGCTCGGTTTTGACTTGATTTCGCCGAGCGCCATCATCAACGTCGCAAACGGTGTGCCGGGAGGCTTTTTGACCGATGGTGTGAGTGCCATGATGGGAACCGTCACCCTCATACTTTCGGTTTATGGCATCATGGGCGTGCTCAATGGCGCGGGGGTCATCTTCACGGTGACTGACCGGATTCTGGAAAGCCGGTTAGGACGCACCGTCGCCGGAGCTGAAGTGGCGATGATGCTGGGCATCACCTTGACCACTCTCCTGTTTGGTGGTGTTACGAGTGCCTCCATGGCGACTTTCGGAAAAGTTCAAAATGAGCTGGGTAAGCGGGTTGGCCTACATCCTTATCGGCGCGCTAATTTACTAGATGGCTTTGCTAATGCCCTTCCTGTCACTGTCCCCTTCTTGAGTGTGTTTGTTTTCCTTGGTTCTTTGTTAACACAAGGGTATGACTTTGTTGAACCGCTGCGTTTAACCGATATCAGCAAGGGAATGATTTACAGTTTTGTTCTGTTCTTCACACTTCTTATTTCCATTATCATGGGGTGGGGACGCCAGTATGAGGGGCCTAGTGGTGAGCCGGTGAAGCGGATGCCTGTTGAAGATTTGACATCAATCTAATTCGTGCTTTTGGCAATATTAGCTGAAAAAGAATATGATGAAGCAAAGCGATTAATAAAGGAGATGCTTCATGATAGAGATAGGCCTTACAGGATGGTCCGACCACGGCACTATTACGCCAGACCCAAAGCGTAAACTGATGGACTACGCGAGTCATTTTCCTGTCGTTGAACTTGATACCAGTTTTTATGCCATTCCTCCTGGCAAAAATGTAGCGCGTTGGATTGAATCAACTCCTGCTGACTTTCAATTCATCCCCAAGGCATATGGTCCCCTTACGACACACTCGCGTCGGGCTGAGGAAACGCGGTCGTTGGATGAGCTCTTCACTTTATATATAGAAGCATTTCGTCCGATGGTAGAAAGTAGCAAGGTTAAGGCTTTTCTTTTCCAATTTCCGCCTTTGTTTTCTTGTGTCAGGGAAAATGTCGATTATTTGCGGAAAGTGCGTCAAATTATGGGTGATTGGCCTGTGGCGGTTGAGTTTCGGCATAAGAGTTGGTTCAGTGAAGAGTTCAGAGAAGGAACGTTACAATTTTTGAAAGAAATGCAATTCATTAATGTAGTTGTGGATCAGCCGCAGACGCCGGATAATTCGATTCCTTTTGTTCCGGTGGCGACGAATCCTGACAAGACGTTCATACGTCTCCACGGTCGAAACTATGAAGGATGGTTGGGTGACGATTCGGTGGATTGGCGTACTTTTCGGACTTTGTATGATTACAGTGCGGAGGAATTGGCTACTATCAAGGAGGCTGCCTTGGCTTTAGAGAAGGATTCAAAGGAAGTAACGATTATTTTCAACAATAACTCGGGTGGCCATGCTGCTCCGAATGCCAAGACGTTACAAAAGATGTTGGGAATTGAATTTGAAGGCTTGGCTCCAAGGCAGCTCCACTTATTTGAATAAACCCGCTAATCGTTGTGATTAGCGGGTTTTGTTAGTTATAGAAGTTATGTTCGAAGGCGTGCTTGATTTGCTCAAGGGTAAAGTTGTTGGAAAGTAATAACAAGAGTTTCAGCCGCAGTTTATCGGGTGTTAAATCTTCTCCAAAAATGACGCCCATTTTCCGTAGATAGGTTTCGGACCCGATAAAACCGTAAGTATCCGTCAACATGCTACCTTTGCGTGAGCGCGAGGTAAGGATGATCGGGATATCTTTTTCAATGGCTTCTTGTAAACCGGGAATCATATTTTGTGGTACATGACCTGCCCCGAAGCCCTCGATAATTAATCCATCGACATTATCCTGGATGGCATATCTGATTGCTGCGGAATCTTGGCCGATGTAGCTCGGGATAATCGGTACTTTTAGGGATGCGATGTTTTCACCGATTTTGTAATGGTCGTGAATCAAGGGTTTACGTGCCCAAATACAGCGACCGTTATTGACATGTCCGATGTGGCCAAAGTCAATCGCTCTGAACGTGGTGATCGCTGTTTTATGCTCCTTGATAACGTCGCGGGCTGGAATGATTTCCGAACCAAAGACGACTAATACGCCAATGTTCGCGGCGCGGTCGTCTGAAGCCACCAGTACGGAATCGACAATGTTCAATGCGGCGTCAGACATGGGCAAAGATGAGTTTCGTTGTGCGCCGGTTACGACTACAGGGACATTGACATCTACTGTTAAGTCCAGGAAATAGGCTGTTTCCTGGAGGGTATCCGTTCCATGAGTGACAACGACGCCATCAACTTTTTCTTCGTGAACTGCTTTTTCGATTAGTTCTTTAAGGGTGACGAGGTCCTGTATTTGGATATGCGGGCTAGGAATATTGATATATTCCATTTCTACAAACGTGATATCCGTTCTTTCTATATTCGCGAGTTCCAACAGTTTGCGGGCCCCCAAAGCCGAATCAGCTAAACCACTCGCATCAGCCTGCATGGCGATTGTTCCTCCTGTTGAAATCATGGCTATTTTTTTCATCGTGATTCTCCTTCTCCTGGTTAAACTTTACATGCTATAAGCATACCATTTTTCATTAATTATTAGACACTTTGTTTAATGAAAAAAAAGCTTTTTGGATTTTTTTGCTTATATATATGTAAGGAGGAATATTGATGAAGCCTATTACTTTACTGATTATGGAAGCATTACATGAAAGAATGGAATTGGGTATAGAGGATAAAAGGTATTTGGGGCAGCTTGAGAAAGGTTTTGATGGTGAGTTTAAATTTTGTGAGCGTTTGACTTCGATGACGTGCCCTCATATTTTATTGACGGATATGAGTTTGAATCCCAAATATGCGGGTCAGGTTCAAATCGATGCTTTGTTGCTTGTGAAAGACTCAGTCATTATTTATGAGGTTAAGAATTACCGCGGCGACTGGATTTATGGAGAAGAAAGCTACCGCAATGGGGAAATTGAGATTCCGAATCCAATGATTCAAGCGTTGCGGTCGAAAAATAATTTCAAAAACTTTTTAAAAGAGATTGGGTATGTTGGTATCAATGTTGAAGTGTGTGTTGCGTTTGTTAATCCTGATTTCACTTTGTACCAAGCTCCGGCCGCTAAAAATGTCATTTTTGTATCGCAGATAAAAAATCATATTGCGCGGCATGATCAGTACCCGCGACCAATTGCTTTTGAGTTTCATGAATTAGCAGTAGCTTTGCGGGCAGCTGCACTTCCAGGCAAAGCATTTCAAAAGCAAATTCCGGCGTATAGTTTTGAGTCGCTCAGGAAAGGCGTGCGTTGTGGGAGTTGTGGAAGCTTGGCCCAGAGAGTTTCCCAGAGGACGCATCAGTGCAAGAGGTGCGGCTGCTTGGGTTTGAATAATGATGGCGTTGTTCGAGCGATCGAGGAGTTTCAGTTGTTGTTTCCAGGGAAGCGATTGACTGGACGGGTGCTGATGGAATGGTGCGATGGGGTATTGTCGAATTCTCAGTGTAAGAAGATAATAAAGGAAAAGCTCACTCAAAACGGTGAGTAGGCTATTTTGTCAAAAATGGCTCACTCAAAGTCAGATTTTTATTTGAGTGAGCCAATTCCAGAAAAAAAGCTCACTCGTGTTGAATTATCAGCTTGAGTGAGCTTTTTTGGGTCGAATGGCCTACTCACCGTTTTGAGTAGGCCATTTTATTATATTTTCTCTTGAATACTTCTCGAAATAGCCATTAATCCGGTATAAAAATCCGCGATTTCGGACTCATACTCGGAGTGAACAAGACGTTCTTGATTACGACGAATCACGACGTCCTCACGCGAACTATCCAGCACCGGTAAGTCATGGGCTATTTTATAAGCCGCAACCTTTTTAGCCACTTCAAAGCGCTGTTCAACCAGGCGCGTTAGCTGTTGGTCGATCTGGTCAATCTCTAAACGATAGTGTTCTAATTCGGTCATGCTTTATCACGTCCTAAAATCAAGTCCATCAGGCCGATTGCGGTAACAGCTTCCAGAACCGGTAGCACGCGCGGAACGATACATGGATCGTGGCGGCCAAAGACTTCCAGGTCCGCATGTTCCTGCGATTCAATGTCAATTGTCTGCTGCTTCTTCTCGATTGAAGCTGGTGGCTTGATAGCTGTACGGAAAACGATTGGCATGCCGTAAGTAATACCGCCCAAAATGCCACCGTTATTGTTCGTGCGGGTTTTGATTTGGTTATTTTCATCGTAGTAGTATTCGTCGTTCGCTTCTGAACCGCGCATACGTGTGATGTCAAAACCGGCCCCAAATTCGATACCTTTAGTAGCAGGCACGGCAAACACTAAATGCGCCAAAATTG
This sequence comes from Jeotgalibaca sp. A122, assembly GCF_052266715.1. Lineage (NCBI taxonomy): Bacteria > Bacillati > Bacillota > Bacilli > Lactobacillales > Carnobacteriaceae > Jeotgalibaca > Jeotgalibaca sp. A122. The sequence continues at coordinate 52,536 of NZ_JBQPRB010000008.1, forward strand.
ATTCAACTGAATCGAAGAATGGATTCCCATAACCAGCATCAATTCCCAAGACGAAAGTCTCGACAATTCCACCAACGGAATCTTTGTCTTCCTTGGCATCCACAATGACTTGATGCATCGCATCACGTTTTGAGGCATCAAAAACTGGCAACTGCACGCGTTTCATCTCGGCAATTTGCTCAGCAGTCACGCCCTCTTGTGCATCAAAGCGCTCATCCTCTACCGTCCCAATTGCCTGAACATGCGAACCGATGACAATTCCTTTTTTTTGTAGCCACTGTTGGGCAATCGCACCGGCAAATACTAAAGGCGCTGTAATCCGACCTGAAAAATGACCACTACCACGGTAATCATTGAAGCCGTCGTAACGCACTTTCCCTGGATAATCGGCTTGGCCCGGACGCATCAAACGTTTCATTTGGCTGTAGTCCTTTGAGCGCGTATTCGTATTCCAGATCAAAGCCGTCAAAGGCGCCCCAGTCGTTTTGCCATCCAACAATCCACTCACGATATCAGGTTCGTCTTTCTCTTTACGCGGTGTTGTCAACTCATTCTGACCCGGCGCGCGGCGTGCCATTTCTACCATCACCGCATCCATATCTATCTCCAAACCTGCTGGCAAACCATTAATCGTCACACCAATCGCGCGGCCGTGTGATTCACCAAAAATCGATAATTCTAAATTATTTCCCCAAATTCCACTCACTAACTTGTCCTCCTAATGCTTCAAATTCTTGCCAAAATGTTGGGTATGATTTCGAAACATACTCTGCATCTTTAATAACAATATCTTTTTCCGAAACGGTACTCGCGATTGCCAACATCATGGCCATGCGATGATCCTTGTGGCTCCATCCCGTTGCATCGCCCTTCAAGCCCGGCACGCCCGTAATATGGAGTTCTTCACCAACCACACGAATGTCTGCCCCAAGTTTCGCCAACTCTTCCTTTGTGGCTTCCAAACGATCACTTTCCTTGATACGCAACCGTTTCAAGTTAATGATCCGCGTTTCCCCGGCACTCAAACTCGCAACCAATGCACTCACCGGAATAATATCCGGAACCTGGGCACCGTCAATCACGACATCTCCATTCAGACCATTTGGAGCCGAAGCAGTGACCGTATCGCCCTCAACTTTCATTTCCGCTCCGAGCTGTTCCAAAATTCCCATGATGCCTTTATCACCCTGATTGGAGTCACTTTTCAACCCCGTCACCGCTACATCATTCCCCAATGCCCCTGCACTCAAGAAGAAAGCAGCTTGGGAATAGTCACCTTCAACCGTATAGTCATGGGCATGGTAGCTTTGGTTCCCCGGAATTTCAAAGCGACGTTCCATTTCATTAAACGTCACCGAAATACCAAATTCGCGTAACACTTCCAACGTCAATTCCAGGTAACCGATTGACTCCAACTCCGTTGTGATCGCAATCACCGAATCACCCGCCAACAACGGCAACGTGAACAACAACCCCGTGATAAATTGGGAGCTGACATTCCCCGCCATTTCATACCGACCGGCGCTCAAACGACCGGAGACGGTTAAATCTAATTCTGGTGTTCCGGATGTTTTGAAAAGTAAACCCTGCTCGTTAAATATCTTTTCATATGTATCCATCGGGCGCGAACCTAATTTACCACGACCCACGAAACGTGTTTCACCTTCGAACAATGTCGCAATCGGGATGAAGAAACGCAATGTCGATCCGGATTCATTGGCATCGATGACACGCTTTTCAGACGTTTCATTTTTCCAAACACCTTCAATGACCAGACGCTTACGGGTGCCTACATCCAGAATCTCGATTTCCGCGCCGAAAGCCTTCATTCCTTCAATCGTTGCGATGATGTCATCGGACAAATCGATATTGTCGATGACACTCTTGCCTTTAGCCAAACATGCCGCAATTATAGCGCGGTGTGCCATACTTTTCGATGGGGGTATATTTACCGTCCCGCTTAATTTACTCGGTTTAATCAATAAATCTGTCATTTAGCTTTCGTGTCCTTTCAATAATGGTGAGAAGAAATCAACCGGTGCCGCCATCGTACGGGATGAACCAATGGCATCCAGTACCACCACGAACAATGCATTTTGAATATTCTTCTTGTCATTTTTGATGAGTGGCAAAATATATTTGTAGTCAGAGGCCACTGTTAATTCTGTCGGTAATTGATACTGTCTCAAAATCGCTTCAATAGCAGCCGTTGATCCATTTTCACTCAGACCCAGTGCTTCCGTCAAGCGATTAATGGCTACCATGCCAATGGAAATCGCCTGTCCATGCGTGTATTTTTCGTAATGATAATACGCCTCGATCGCATGACCAACCGTATGGCCAAAATTCAAAAGCATCCGTTCGGACGTATCTTTTTCATCTGACTGTACCAAGTCTCTTTTGATTGTACAACAAATCGCAATGACATCCTCAATGTCTGCCATGACTTCGGCCCGCGTTTGATAACCTTTTAGCTGATTAAAGAATTGGGCATCATGGATGCAGCCATATTTGATTACTTCGGCCATGCCGTCATTAAACGTTGAATCAGCTAATGTCGTCAACACTTCCGGGTCGATGACAACTAGTTTCGGATGATAAAAGGCACCCACCAGGTTCTTTCCTTCCGGCAAATCAATCGCGACTTTACCACCGACACTGCTGTCCACTTGGGCAAGCAAGGTTGTCGGAACTTGGACGAAATCAATCCCGCGTAAGTAGCTTGCCGCCGCGAAACCGGCCAAGTCCCCAATGACGCCACCACCGAGCGCAATCATCAAGTCACTGCGCGAAAGGCCAAAAGCAATCAATCGGGAAAAAATGGCTTGCAAATTTTCCATCGATTTTGCCTGTTCACCTGGTTCGAGGATAATCATCTCGATTTCAAAACCGGCATCGGTCAGCTGTGTGACTACCTGCTCGCCATAAAAACGATACACGTTTTGATCCGTCACAATCGCGATTTTTTTGTTTTTATAAATGCTTTTGATTTCTTCAGCCAATTGATTCAATAAGCCTTTTTGAATTTTTAAAGGATAATGAATATCTTCTGTTGCTACATCAACTGTCAGGACTGACATACTTTCACCTCTTAGTTTAATATGTTTACTGCTTTAGGCGCAATTGTCCGTTCCTCTACTTGCGCGTAAACACGCAATTGTTCCATCAATTTATCGAACTCATCAGGTGTCAGACATTGTTCCCCATCGCTCCATGCATTTGCTGGATCCGCATGCGTTTCAATCATCAATCCATCTGCTCCTGCAGCAACACCCGCTTTAGCCCCTGCCGGCACTAAGTAGGATTGCCCACCCGCGTGACTTGGGTCGATAATGATAGGTAAATGGGTTTTTTTCTGCAAAACAGGCACGGCCTGGATGTCCAGTGTATTACGTGTCTCGGTTTCGAAGGTACGGATACCGCGTTCACAAAGGATGACGTTGCCGTTTCCTTCAGACATAATGTACTCGGCTGACATCAACCACTCTTTGTAAGTTGCGGATAGACCACGTTTCAAAAGAATAGGGGTTTGAGTTTTACCGATTTCTTTCAAAAGGTCAAAGTTTTGCATATTACGTGCACCGATTTGGATGACGTCCACACGGTCTACGAATTCATCCAGATATTTGGTGGACATTAATTCGGAAACAATTGGCATACCCGTTTCTTTCTTGGCAAGTTCCAATAGGCGTAAACCGTCCAATTCCAAGCCTTGGAAAGAGTAAGGAGAAGTTCTTGGTTTGAACGCACCACCACGGATGAAGTTTGCTCCCGCAGCTTTCATGCGTTTGGCAATGCTTACGATTTGCTCTTCACTTTCAACCGAGCAAGGTCCGGCAATGATTGCTAACTGTTTGCCGCCGATGATCTCGTTACCGACCCGAATTTGCGTGTTTTCGGGATGGAAAGCACGGTTCGCCAGTTTGTAAGGTTCGGAAACACGCAGTACTTCGGCCACGTTCTTGTCAGCTCGGATGGTGCGGATATCAACGGTTGCTGTATCGCCGGTTACCCCGATTACGTCACGTTCTGTCCCTTCAATGATTACCGGATTTAGTCCAGCTTCTGTGATATGTCCCATCACTTCTTTTACTTCTTCTACGGTTGCGTTTCTTTTCATTACAATAATCATAATTAATCTCTCCTTAGTTATTATATTCTTTATCGTTCCGACGTTCAAACTGCCCTAGAATCTGGATTTGGTTGACTGCTTGTAAAACGGTTTGCCACAAAACTTCGAATGAAACTGCCATATGTGACATGTCCAATTCAAGAAAGAATCCATAGGCAAAAGGTTTACCAGGAATCGGACGGGCATTGAGTGATAATAAGTTACAATTCAAAATCCCAAAAATCTGTAGGAGTTTCGAAAGTGCGCCTGGTTCGTGCCGGACTTCCAGGTACAAGGATAATTGGTTGCCTTGTAACACTATGTCGTCTGTATGTTTCATAATATAAAAACGGGTCGTATTTGATTCCTCCGTTTGGATGTTTGTTGCGATCGGTTCCAAACCGTACAATTTACCCGCTCGTGGATTCGCTATGGCTGCCATATAAGGCTGGTTCTGTTCATGCACATGGGCCGCTGATTTGGCGGTGTCACCGTAAGCTTGTGCCTTGATATGCGGATGATGGGAAAGAAATTTTTCGCATTGAGACAAGGCTTCTGGATGCGAATAAATTTCCGTAATATCCTCCAATTTGCTACCGGGAATACCGAAAAGCATATAGTTAATCGGCTCATAGCGATCTGAGACAGCAACAATCGGCTGGCTTCGGAACAAATCCGCGGTTCTGGTGATGAAGCCGGTGGTAGAATTTTCTACCGGAATAATGGCTGTACTTAATTTTTTATTTGCCAAATCAGCAATTAGTTCGGGGAACGTCGCATAGCCGATTGCTTCGACATCCGGAATATTTTTACATTCATTTTGTAATGCCACTTCGCTGTTTGAGCCTGGTACTCCTAGATAACCTACTTTCAAATGCCCATCCCCTCCTTATTTTTTAAAAAAAGAAACTCTGCTTAGAAAGAACTAAGCAGAGTTTCCAGTCTATCCCGTTACGTCGCTAACAGAATATATATTTGACCAACCGCTAAGTTATTTCTAAGCGGCCGGTGTTGCATGTAAAATCAAGCCACTTTAGATATGAAAGTTTCTCACTGTTCATACCCAAAGTGCGGATATGAACCTATCTAAAGTAGCTAAAGTATGTAGATAAGTTGTTCCATTGCTTGTTTAACATGTCATTACCCCGTTTCCTTTTGTTGTTACTAATCATAAACAAAGAAAATTAAAATTGCAAGTCTTTTCTAATTTTATTTTAACTTTATCGAAAATGAAGCTTGAATTTAGCTAGTTTCTTCCGTATAGTTATTTTCAAATGAAAAATAAGAAAAGGTGACCCAGTTGAAATTTTACGGATTATTCGGAGAAACGCTTGGACATAGCATTTCCCCCCAAATACACAAAAAAATATACGAAATAGCCGGCATCGAGGGCGCTTATAAGAACTTTGAAATTGCAGCAGATGAACTGGAAGAGGCATTAACTGGTTTGAAAGTATTGGGCATTAGCGGTTCTAATGTAACCATTCCCTATAAACAAGCTTTCATACCTTTAATGGACTCACTCTCACCTTTGGCCGAACGCCTACATTCGGTTAATACAATAAAAAATAACAACGGTTATTTTGAAGGTTATAATACGGACTATGATGGCATCGCACTCACCTTTGAATTGAGAAATTGGCAGGTCAAGGATAAACATACCTATATCCTTGGTTCCGGTGGTGCTTCGTTGGCGATTGCCCACTACTTCCAGGATCAAGGAGCCGCTTCGGTAACGATTGTATCCCGTTCGGCCGGGGAAATGGACGGTCCATGGGAATACATCGATTATGAAGAATTGACTGGTCGGACTGGTGATATTATCGTAAACTGCACACCAGTCGGGATGTATCCGAATGTGGATGCTTCACCCGTTGATGAAAGTGTAATAGCCAACTTTGAAATCCTGTTTGATATGACCTATAACCCGGTTGAAACAGTGTTTCTGCAAATAGGTAATCGCTTAGGAAAACAAACCACTAACGGATTGGACATGCTGGTTGGACAGGCCATCCGTTCGGTTGCGATTTGGGAAGACCGCGAATTCACCAAAGAAGAAGTACTCGAAATACTGAATTATTTCCGCGAGAATTGGACAGGTGCCTTATGAAAACGAATATCGTCTTAATTGGAATGCCTGGGAGTGGCAAAAGCACGTTGGCAAAAATGTTGAGTCAACACTTGGGACTTGAACTGATTGATCTCGATGATGAGATTGAAAGGCAGGCAGGAAAAAAAATCAGCCAACTTTTTGAAAAAGGTGAAACGCATTTCCGCGCTGTCGAAACAGCTGTCACGAAAGCGGTCGCCCAAAAAAATCACGCCATCATTTCCACTGGCGGAGGCGTGATTCTAAAGGCTGAAAACATGGAGGCCCTAAAGGAAAATGGCGTCATCATCTTCCTCAACCGAAGCCTTGAACAAATCGCTAACGATGTCGAAGTGGGGACCCGCCCGCTTTTGGCTGAAGGCACACACAAATTAATAAAACTTCATGACGAACGGATTCATCTATATAAAAAGTACGCTGAAATCACCATTAAAAATAATGAGACAACAGCAATTGCGATTGAACAGCTACTGGAACAATTACCCGAGTCGTTCAAGAAAGGACTGTCACATGAAATTTAAAGTTATCAACGGACCAAACCTGAATTTTCTGGGTATTCGCGAACCGGATATCTACGGCCAACTTACTTTGGCAGACATTAATGATAAAATAGCTACCTTTGCCAAGGAAAATGATCATGAAGCCAGCTTTTTCCAGAGCAATAGTGAAGGCGAAATCATCGATGCCATCCAAGCCGCTCATCACGAAAATTTTGACGGTATTATCATCAACCCGGGGGCTTATACGCATTATAGTTACGCCATCCACGATGCCCTGAAAAGTGTCACACCCCCAGCCGTCGAAATCCATCTGAGTGCCGTCCACACGCGGGAAGAGTTCCGCAAGATTTCCGTCACCGCGCCAGCGTGTGTCGGTCAAATCTCCGGATTTGGTGCCGATGGGTATATCCTGGGTATGATAGCATTAGAACGGAGACAATAAAATAAACGACGATTAGCTGTTGATAAAAATGCTAATCGTCGTTTATTTGTGTTTTTGCGCCTGTCGGTTACCCGTTCGTTTCCTAAACGTCGCTTTTTGGCGATTTCGCGTCTATTAACCACTCGCTCATTTCGTAATCGTCGTGATTTAGGAAATGAGCGACGATTAGCTAAAACTAGCTACCTTAATCGTCGCCCATTCCACTACAAACTTTATTTCAATTTCTTAAGTGAACGGGTGAAACCCAGATATGGGAACAGTGTGAATATGAAACCAACCATCAAAACGACCATTCCTATAACTTCGAGCACCCCTAAATCAATCAGACCGGATATGATTATCCAGATAACGAGCAAGACCCCAAACAATCGCGCATGTTTCCCGCTCATGACTTGATTCCTTTCCAGTACTTCCATTTGCGATTCCTTGTCACTAAAGATGGGTGGTGTTCCCGGTTCAGCCCTAAACACTTGGTAGCCCTCCCCAATCAGTACCGGTTCCCAACCACTTGCCTTATAAAAAACCAGCATTTCTTGATTCGTTTTCATTTCGGCATTTAATGCATAGTGATAATCATGCGGTGTACCTTTTTCGAAACGATAGAAGAACCCCTTCACTGCATCCAGATGCCACCCCTTTTTACTCATCTCCCTGAATACTTTCAGCTCCCGTTCAGGGTCCATTGCAAATCCACCAGCCAGTTTATATTTTCTCATTTTCTGCTCCTCCCATCCAATGTTCTGCAGCCTCAACAAGTCTTTTACGGTACGTCATATTTTTTTTAAGGATGGTTTGTCCTTCCTCTGTGATTTCATAAAGGATTTTCCCATCCATATCGTCCCCTGCGCGAACCCAACCCGCTTCCTTCAATTTTTTCAAGGTGGTATACATCGTTGCGGGTCCAATTTCCACTTCTCCATTTGTCATGTCCGTGATTTCTTGCATCATGCGGTAGCCGTGAACAGGATTCATGGTTGTCAAAAGAATCAAAAAAATGCTGTCGGTTAACTCCCCTGTTTCATAAGGGCTCAAACGTGCCATATTTTCCCTCCTTATATCCATCATTGATATACATATTATATCAATGATGGATATAGAGTCAAATCATATGAAAAAAAATAAACCTCACGGATGAGATTTATTTTTAGGCAGATTCTGTTTTGTCACTTCATTCTATTAGCGATTCTGTATTCCACGGCATACAAAACGACATTCACCACGACACACAAACCAACTGCCAACAGTGTCCCCCATAGTAACTTGACGACATTCAAGGTCCGGAGTCCGTCAAACAGGATTGTACCCAGCCCCCCGGCATTGATGGTGGCAGCAATTGTCGCAATCCCAATCGTCGAAGTCGCCGCAATCCGAATGCCGGCGATAATCGCATTGGCAGCCAAAGGCAGTTGGATTTTCCGGAATACTTGGCGGTGCGTCATACCCATGCCGATCGCCGTTTCAACCATAACCGGATCCACTTCCGAAAGACCGGTGGCAAAATTACGCAACAGAATATACTGGCAATAAATAACCAAGACAATGATGGCGGTGTCCTTACCGAGTCCCGTCAGCGGAATCAGGATGGCAAACAGGGCTAGACTGGGCACGGAGTAAATCAATGAGAAGAAATAAATAATCCCATTCATCACCCGTTCATTGGCCAAACAAGCTAGGACAATGCCACCTGAGATGAGGATGGATATGAGTAAAGTGATGCCTACCAACTCGATGTGGTCCCATGTTGCCGTAATCAAACGACTGCTGTAGTTATTCCAGTATTCAATCATGACAGATCACTCCAAAACGCTCCTTGTTCCTTGACCGTCTCTATCAAGCCGGTTACAAAAGGACTACCAGGGTTATGCAGGATTTCTTTTGGCTTGGCAAATTGCTGGATTTCACCTTGATCCATAATCAACGTTTTTGAACCGAGTTTGAAAGCCTCATTGATGTCGTGTGTCACGAGAATGAAGGTTTTATCACCCAGTTCTCGGTGGATTTTCAACAGCTCATCCTGGAGTTGCATGCGGGTGATGGCATCCACTGCTCCAAAAGGTTCATCCAGAAGCATCACTTTCGGATTCGCCGCCAGAGCCCTGGCGACACCGATTCTTTGTTGCTGACCTCCCGAAAGCGCTTTGGGCATCCGGTCATAATAAATTGCAGGATCCAGTTGTACGAGCCGCAACAGTTCTTCCACGCGCTGTTTGATTTTTTCCTTTGGCCATTTCAATAAATCCGGAACCGTAGCAATGTTTTCGGCTACGGTCATGTGGGGAAACAAAGCGATTTGCTGCACCACATAGCCGATTTGCCGTCTTAGCCCCACTACATCTAAATCGCGCACATTTTCCCCGAAGTAAAATATATCCCCTTGCTCCGCTTGCACCAGCTGATTCATCATTTTCAAGATGGTCGTCTTGCCCGAACCGGAAGAGCCAAGGACCGTGATAAATTCACCAGCTTCAATTTCAAAAGAGACATCCTTTACGGCTTTAAAGTCACCATACGTTTTCGTAACATTCTTGAATGCTATTGCTATTTCGGCCACTTGGCTTCCCTCCTCACACTATTCAATTGAATCATAGAATTCCTTTGCCACTTCAACATACTCGCGCTGATCAACGTCAACGGCCGCGTTCAATTCAATGACCGTTTCTGTATCCAATTCAGCACTGATTTTGTTCAAAATATCGGCTATTTCCGGACTGGCTTCCAAGGCATCATTACGGACAATCGGAGCCAAGTTGTAAGGCGGCCAGAAATTCTTGTCATCCTCCAGGACGGTAAATTCTTCCGTATTGGTCAATTGGCCTTCAGTTGTGTAAGCAGGGGTCACGTCTGCCTCATCGTTCAATAATACCTCATACTTCAAGCTATTGTTATAGACGGTCGAACTTTCCCACTCAAACGGGCCATAAACTTCGGTCAATCCCGGAATACCATCCTCACGCTCATCAAATTCCCCTTGCGATGCGAATCGCAATTCTGAAGCATGCTCCTGCAAATCTGAAATGGTGTAAATGTCCAATTCTTCTGCCACACTTGTCTTGATGACCAACCCTTGGCTATCATTGGCTTCAGCGTAATCTAGCCAGGTGATATCAAACTGCTCGTCATATTCCGCTTTTACGGTGTCATAAACGACTTGGGGATCGGTTTCCATCGGCAATTGCAAAACGGATAATAAGCCCGTTCCGGTGTATTCCGGATACAAATCGACTTCATCATTCACGATTGACGTATGAACGACTGAACTGGCTATTCCTGGCACGCGTTCGACCGTAAAGCCTTCATTTTCCAAAGCCAACGCATAAATCTCGGCCACAATCAAATTCTCGGTAAAGTCCTTCGAGCCGATCCGGACCGTTTCCTCTCCCGAACTGGAACACCCTGCCAAAAAAAATACGGTTAAAAGTAACGCTGCTATCTTACCCTTCATGTTAACGCACACTCCTTCTTATGATTGCATCCAACAACAAACTGGCCGTAAAAGATAGGACAGCAACCGATACGCCACCAACTATCAGTAAATCCAGACGATATAAACCTAATCCCGTGAAGATGAGGGTGCCCAGCCCGCCCGCACCAATGTAGGTGGCCAAGGTCGCACTCGCAATGATTTCCACTAGAGCCAACTTGATACCGTTCATCAAAAATGGAAACGCCAATGGAAATTTCACTTTCCGCCACACTTGCCAATCGGTCATGCCCAAACCCTGACCTGCTTCAATAAAGCTCGCCGGTACCTCCCGAAAACCAACCACAGTATTGATCAAAATCGGTTGAACGCCGAGAAAAACCAATGCAATCAAAGCAGGTTGCCTGCCGACCCCAAGATAAGGAATCAAGATGAACAAGACAGCGAGGCTTGGGATAATACGAACGGCTTGCGCTGAGAAGGTGATGGCGCGGCTGAATTTAACAAAGCGGTAACTAATCAACCCCAAAGTAAATCCAATCAAAGTGGAAATTAAGACAGCCTCCAAGCTTAACCACAGATGTTCGCCCACGTAACCCAAGTATTGCGACCCATTCTCTTGAAAATATTCCATAATTTTCCCAACCAATTGGTACCACCCTCTTTCACACCCACTTTCTTTCATTATAAAGTTGTGATGGAGCGTTTACAAAGGATAAGGTTCGACTTTAAAGTAATAAACACCTCCAATTTGGCTGATGAGTCGTGTCCATACAAAAAATGGTGCAAGCAAACCGAAATTCGCCGACACCATTTTATTTTTCTATTCAAAACTATTGCGGGATTTTCACCACTAATTTGCGGACCTTCACCGGCATGCCGTCAACCATTCCCGCACCACGATGCGGTTCATTTGCGCCCATCACTACGAACTCATTTTCATTTAAAATGAATTTGGCATACGCATGCGGTTCTTCCAGCAACTCCAGGTCGTTGGCTAAATCATAAGGAACCGCTTCTTCATAATTCGTATAAGGGGAAACGTGGATTTCTTCTGTGCCACTGATCACATATTGGATATCCAAATAGTTACGGTGGGATTCAAATTGCCGTTCATTAATATTGCTCGTTTCATATTCCATTACATTGGCGAAGATGCCTTCCCCTATTTCGAAGCGTCCCAATTCCAGTTCCTTCAAGTCAAGAGTCTTCAAAAACGCCAGTACTTGTTGTACCTTTATATAATCTTTTTCGTTGTAGTCCTGCAGTGTCGAATAGAGCATGTCTTTCCTCCTGTTAAATATGTCATTAAGAGAAAGTTTACGCTTTCAAAGACGCTTTAGCAATGATTAAAAATTATTTTTACTCCCCAACCATCCCGTCGCCATCACGGTCATCCATATACGGATACAACCAGTGATCGCTGTAAATCGGCATTGAGAAACCAGCCTCTTTGGCTTCTTTGATGGTGACTTGGCCGTTTCCGTTGGTATCAACTGAAGAAACATCTCCACCTGGCGCTGTTTCTAAAACGGGAACTTCTTCAACGACTGTTTCTGCGGGTACTTCTTCCACTACTTCAACTTCCGGTTCATCCACCCAACTCGATCCGGTCGCATAATCAATATGCACTTGCGGTTGAATATTCGGCACGTAAATATGGAACATCAAATCATTTCCATTATCTTCGATCGACATTCCTTCCATGTATAGACCGGAAGCCAGCATATTATCCCCTTCAAAATAAGGAGTCACACGGTATCTGACATGATTTTCGGTTGTTTCTACGTAGTTCGCGACGAAGTTTTCAAAAGGCAACATTCCTTCTGTATTGAACCAACGTGTCCCCGTCATCAGGTTTCTGTTATTCGCATCCTCGCCTGTTAATTGAAAACCGATCAAATGACTGCGATTATATAGCCAGCCACCGGAAACAACATCGTATTTCGCTTGGTTCCATCCTGTAGGCGTTACGTCGGAAATGTTCCCGCGTTCAGCAGCCGGCATCAATTCAACCCCTAACACCGCATTCGCTACCGTTACACGTCCCAGATGATCCAAAGCGCCATAATCTTCCCATGCTTCCGTGGAACTTAAATCTTCATTCGTAAATAAAGGAACATTCCCATTGACCTCAACATACGTGTTCCCATCTGGAACGGGTGGCGCTGCCGTTTGGATGGCTAGACGCTCAGCTTCAACTTTGGCATCTGCTTCAGCCTGTGCTTTGGATTCAGCTTCTTCTTTGGCTTTTTGTGCCGACTCAGCTTCAGCTTTCGCCTCTTCTTCCGCTTCCGCTTTTTCTTGCTTTTCTGTTTCTTTACTTTCAGACTCTGAACTTTTCGAAGATTCTGCTTGCTCCGAAACAGCCACACTGCTCACTTGGTCGGCTTCAATTTGACTATCGTCACTACAGCCAGAAAGCATGAACAAACTCAATATCATCATAATAATTGAATAATTTCTCAATTTCTTATGTCCAGCATTCATAAATTCTCTTTGTTTCTTAACCACTTAATCTCTCCTTTTTTATAAAATAATATAATAATTTTGTACTATATCCCTCATTTAACATACACGAGAAATTCTTGAGCGTCAAACTGATTTTTCAAAAATGATTAAAACAAGCTAAGAGAACGCCGGATTCCATTGACACTGCGCTTTAAAATTGAGATAGTCATACGAGCTATTATTTTGGAGGTGTTACATGAAAGTTAAAGACATATTTGTTGTAGGTTTTATGTTATTTGCAATGTTTTTTGGAGCTGGTAATTTGATATTCCCGGTTGCGCTGGGATTCCAGAGTGGAGGAAATTATTGGCCTGCCATTCTCGGGTTCATTTTAACGGGTGTTGGCCTGCCGTTAGTTTCCGTCATCGTCGGATCCATCTCGGAAAATGGTTACCGTGATCTATTACATAAAATTCATCCTACCTATTCCGTTGTATTTTTAATCATTATCTACTTAACCATCGGACCATTCTTTGCGATTCCTCGCACGGCCACAACGGCTTATGAAATCGGGGTTGTTCCATTTTTGGGTCAGTCAACCAATCTTGGTTTATTTATCTTTTCCCTTATCTTCTTTTCTGTCGTTCTCATGGTGGCGTTAAGCCCGAACAACTTAGCTGATAACATTGGTAAATACCTGACGCCGACGTTACTCGTGACGATTATACTTTTGATTATTCGTGCTGTTTCAATGTATCGTTCTAACACACCACAACCTCTAGAGATGGAAACACCGTTTGTGGTTGGTTTTACGGAAGGTTACTTAACGATGGACGCCATTGCGGCCATTGCCTTTTCTATTGTTGTTTTGAATGCCATCCGGGGCACGGGTGTTACCGATAAAAAAGAATTGTTTATGGGAACGATCAAGTCATCATTCCTGGCAGTTGTTTTACTTGGTTTCATCTATACGGGCCTTGGATGGGCTGGAAATCAAATGCCTGTTCCGGCTGAAATCCCAGCCAATCAGAACTTGGGAGCATACCTCATTCAAATTATTTCTAATGAAGCATTTGGTAGTTTGGGGATTCTTTTATTGGGAGTCATGGTCTTCTTGGCTTGTTTGACAACAGCCGTTGGGTTAATTGCCGCGGTGAGTGAGTACTTCAATAGCTTGTTGCCAAGCATCTCGTATAAATCATTTGCGTTTATCTTTTCAGGTATTTCTTTTGTTATGGCCAATCAGGGGTTGGACGCTGTTATCCAAGCCAGTGTCCCAGTTCTGGGGATGATCTACCCAGTTGCCATTTCAACGGTTATTTTGATTGCTGTTTCTTATTTTGTCCCTTCATCAAGAATCAGTTTACAGCTGCCTCTAATCATGGTGGCAATCATCAGCGTTTTATCGGTCGCGCATCAGGGTGGTTGGTTGCATCTTCCCATTTTAGAAAAATTACCACTCTATAGCATTAAGTTCGAATGGATTCCGTTGCTCGTAATTGGTTATGTTTTGGGCCAAATCATCGGTTTCAGAAAAAAGAAAGTAACTTACAACTCTTCATTCTATTAAAAAAAGCGATGCCGGCCGGCATCGCTTTTTTAATTTAGTTCATAAATCTTCGCGGACCCTCTCAATTCACCTTGGTAATGAATGACAAGCGGTCCTTCTTCAAAGAATCGGGCTGTCGCAACCGCAGACCCTTCATTCGCAAAAACCTCGATGCTTGAACCGTCAAGGAAAATCTGCAAGTCTGTCAAAGGCTCTTCCAAATAGGTCATGCGGGTTTCACGTTCATTCGTCAGCCAGTTCATTCGTTCCAGAATCAATTTTCTTTCTGAAGCCTGATAGCTTAACTTGGTCGAATCCTTTAGTGAAAATTCAAACGCTGCTTCTTCTTCGAAGCGCATCTCAATTTCATACGCATACTTTTCCGACTTGAATTCCCATGATTCAGAAAGCGTAAAGGAATGGGAATCCTGTCGCAACATCTTTAATTCTTCCACTGGAATCTGTTTTAATTTATTGTCTTCAAACCGTAACTCCCGGGGAATCGTCAAGCCGTGAACCCAGCCTTCCGCTATCGTTGGGATGGCTTGTTCTTTTTCAGATTCCATCACACCCATCCAGGCATAAAGAATTTTTCTGCCATCATCAGCCTGGAACGTTTGCGGTGCATAAAATTCAAAGCCCCAATCCAGTTCCTTCATGTCATCCGTTGTGAATGCGAAGCGTCCCTCTTTGAAGGTAGCGGGAACATACACGGAGTGATAGATGTTTTGGAACTGATGGCCACGCGGTTTAAAACCTTGTGGTGAAATTAAAAACAACCACTGATCATCCAACTCGAAAACATCGGGACACTCCCACATGTAAGCCGTGGATTTTGCATCAACGATTTCTCCTAAAAATTCCCATTCAAGTAAATCATCTGAGGCATACCAAATCGCAGTTCCGCGCAAATCATCTGTTTGAGCGCCTAAAACCAGGAACCACTTTTTTTCTGACTCCGAGAACCAAACTTTGGGATCTCGCACATGCCTTGTATAACCGTCTGGATGAGGAAATAAAGGCCCTTTTTTCTCAAAAGATTCACCGTCTTCAGAAATAGCGTAGCATTGATAACTTCGTTTTGTACCATCGGCTTCGATGACGTTACCGGTATAAAATAAGTATAGAACCCCTTCTTTGACGACGGCTGACCCTGAATAGATACCATCTTTATCGTAGTATTCTGAAGGAGCCAAGGCGATTGCTTTTCTTTCCCAATCAACCATATTATTCGAAACCATGTGTCCCCACGCTTTGTTTTCATGGCTGGTTCCGTATGGGTTTAATTGGTAA
Organism: Jeotgalibaca sp. A122; assembly: GCF_052266715.1. Classification (NCBI taxonomy): domain Bacteria; kingdom Bacillati; phylum Bacillota; class Bacilli; order Lactobacillales; family Carnobacteriaceae; genus Jeotgalibaca; species Jeotgalibaca sp. A122. The sequence goes on from NZ_JBQPRB010000008.1 coordinate 68,413, forward strand.
AAAACATGATACGCTCCCTTAAATTGAACCAATCCATTCGGGTCATTCAACAGACCCTTTAATGGGGTGATATGGTAACGCAAGGGATATTTTGATTGTTTTACTACTCCATCTAACATATGATAACCCCTAATTTTGTTCTAATACTTCATCTTTGAACCCGAAGAAATACGTTAATAAGAATCCTGTTGCAATAGCGATTAAGTTAACCAGGATGTAAGGAATAAGTTGATTATCCAAGTACAGCAAGATACCAGGAATAACTGTGATTGACATACCTGATCCCGCTAATTGAAGAATATTAGCAACGAAACCACCGACTGCCCCACCAATCAAGCCCATCACGAATGGTTTTCCGTAACGTAAGTTCACACCAAAAATGGCTGGTTCTGTAATGCCCAAAAATGCAGAAAGTGCTGAAGGGAATGCTAAAGCTTTTAGTTTTGCAGATTTTGTTTTCATTCCGACCGCCAACGTTGCGCCACCTTGTGCTGCCATTCCGCTTGTGATGATTGCGTTGAATGGGTTTTCGCCCAAGTTTGTCAATAATTGTACTTCCAGGAAGTTGAAAATGTGGTGAACGCCCGTTACAACTATGACTTGGTTCAAACCACCGATGATAAGACCTGCTAGACCAAATGGTAATTCCAACAACCATTGCGTCGCGTTTAACACCACTGTTTCAAATGAGTGGAATATAGGTCCAATTACCATCAAGGATAAAATACTCATAATAAGTAATGTCACAAACGGTGTAACCAAGAGATCAAACGTTTCGGAAACACTCTTGTGTAGTTTCTTTTCTAATTTCGCACCTAGAATACCAGCGATGAAGGCCGGTAAAACCGTTCCTTGATAACCAACAATTGGAATGAAGTCAATTAACATAATGGGTTGCGCATCTCCTGCAGCAACTGCATAAGCATTTGGCAGCGATGGATTTACTAACATCAAACCTAGAACAATACCAATAACCGGACTACCACCAAAAACTCTAAATGTAGACCATGCAACCAAGGCAGGTAAAAATGCAAAAGCAGTGTCTGTTAAGACTTGTGTATAGAGTAAGAAGTTCTGACTAATAGAATCGGGAGTCAAACCAAATATTTCCAAAATTTGCGGTTGTGTTAATAAGCCACGTAGCCCCATGAATAAACCTGTCGCGACCAATACCGGAATAATTGGGACAAAAACATCACCAAATGTCCGAATCGCACGCTTAAAGAAATTACCTTCCACAACTGCCTGCTTTTGTTCAGATTTCGTTGCTTCTGCAACCCCTAACTGCGCGACTTCATCATAAATTTTATTGACCGTACCCGTACCAAAAATAATTTGGTATTGGCCCGAATTGAAAAATGCGCCTTTTACTTTATCAATGTTCTCGACGCGATCCTTATCAATTAAAGCCTCTTCGTTAACCATCACGCGTAAACGGGTTGCACAATGTGACACACTGCTGATATTTTCTTCACCACCAACCGCAGCAATGACTTCTTTTGCAATTTCTCTGTTCTCCATTCTCTTCTTCCTCCTTTTGTGGGACCGGTCCCACTTTTGTGTAAAAGAAGTAAGGGACCGGTCCCTTACTTCTTTTTCTAGACTCTATCACGAAATGAATACGCTGTCAACATTTTCATATGACACTTTTTCTTTTTAAGTACGTTACCGCGATAGTCGTTTCACGGGCAATGGATTTACCGGCGATTCTTTCAAATAAGTTGAATGCGGCTGTTTCTCCAACTAATTCATGATGGAAATCCATAGTAGTTAAAGGTGGCGTCAAGAATTCACTAAAGGCATACCCACCGAAACCGGCAATCGAAATATCTTTTCCCACTACTAAGCCTAAATCATGTGCTGCGCGATAAAACCCCATTGCCATATTATCAGTGGCGGCGATATAGAGCGTTGAAGTTGATTCTTTTAACAAATCCAAAGCCAAATAATAATTATCTTTTGTCCGAAATGTTGATTCTACTTCGGTAACAGTTATCCCACTCTTCTTAAAAGTTTCAACGACACCTTTTTTTCTTTCAACCCCCACTGATTGATCATGTTCCGATACTCCGACATACGTGACATCTTTATGTCCAAAAGGTAGTAAGTTTTCGGCTAGCGTTTTCCCTGCTAAGTAGTTATCATGATTCACCGAATATACGGAGTCATGGTTTTGTCCGATGAACAAGATTGGTACTGAGAGGGATTCTTGGGCTTCTAAATGTTCAGGGGTAATCTCGGTAGCAATGAGAATAATCCCGGCAACCTTATTCTGGACCAGACTGTAAATACTCTCGATTTCTCTTCCCACTTCCAAGTCGGTATTAGAGATGAGGATTTGAAAGCCATTTGCTCGAGCTGTGCGATCGATACCATCCAACATACTCATCGCAGAAGGTGAATCAATTCTGGGGATGATGACCCCTATGAAATTACTCTTATCCGACTTAAGGGTCCGGGCAAATTTATTGGGGACAAAATTGTATTTATCAATCACGGTTTTAATTTTTTCAGCGGTATCTTCGCTCACGTAGCCATCATTTAAATAACGTGAGACTGTACTTTTAGAAACGCCCGCTTCTTTTGCGATTTGTCTGATTGTAACCATTAATAACACAACCTTTGTAGAGGATTCTCCCTCATATTATCATACTCTACTGGGCAATACGCGGAGAAATTGGATGAAGCGTGAGACATAACTTGAAAGCTTGATAAAAGTTATGTCCAATTTCGAATCGAATTGGACATAACTCAGATAGCGAACCGAAATTATGTCCATTCTGTATAAATTTTGGACATAACTTTACTGCGAAACTAAAGTTATGTCCGAATGTTTGTGTAAATGATAGTTTGTAAATATTCAAAAGAACCCCTGAAGCTGTTTTTTTCAACAACTCTAGGGGTTCTTTATAAATAGTTATTGCGGACTTTCACCGGTTTATGGAATGACAATCGCCCCAAACGAATCCCGGGACCCGCTTAGTTTTTTATCTACGGTTTGGCGACATCTTGTCCATTTAACACGAGAAAATAGTCTACATCTGCTTTCAAGGAATGGGCAACCGGGCAATATTTTTCCGCCCCAATCGTGATGGCGCGCCACACCCTATCGGATGGCACCTCCCCATTTACCACAAATGTTACAGTAATGGCGATAAAAGATTTAGGATGATTGTTTTCTTTTGTTCCTTCCGTAACGATTTCAATGCTATCAACCTGGTCGATATGTGGCTTCAAAATCGCCCTGACATCCATGCCAATACAACCGGCGAGTGCTCCCAACAGTGCCTGCATCGGCAAAACGCCTTGATTTTGTCCCCCGCCCCCCGCATGTGCATCCATTTTAAGTTGATTGCCTTCTCCATTCGTCATCGAAAACACAAATTCTTTTTCCCACTTGGTCGAAACTTTCATCTTGTTGCTTTCCATCTCGATCCCTCGTTTCTTTTGATATGGCTTTGGATTTCTCTTCCCTACAAGTTTAACACTACTTAACCCCCAAATAAAGAAAGCGCTTCAAAAGATATTGATATCTATCTATATCGGAGTATAATGAGGGTATAAAGAAATGTACATTTCACAGATTTTTATGTGATTGTTTTCACTAGCGCCACTGATTTAAAGGAAAGGAGGTCTTCTGATGGACCCGGATTATGCAAGTTATGCAAAAGTATTTAAAGTATTATCAGACGAAACAAGACTACAAATCATGGATATGTTGGGTAATGAAGAGTTGTGTGCCTGTGAATTGCTGGAAGAATTCTCGATTTCACAACCGACCCTTTCCTATCACATGAAACTGTTATGCGAAAGTGGTTTGGTTGATAGCAGGAAAGACGGTAGTATGGTCAAATATACCGTCAATCATGAGTACTTAGATGGCTTGAAGACATTTTTCAAACACCTTTCCAATAAGTTGACTGTCTGAATATTTAGGAGATGCTGACAATGAACATATTTGCTTGGCTGAATGATCAGCTATTCAAAATGGTATGGTTGAATGATTTTATGGGGAAGGTGGTCGAAAATGTTTTTGGCCTGGATACCTCTGAACGTGTGGGAGCCAGTCTGCAATTTTTCCTTTTTGATACCATCAAAATCTTTATTCTTTTATCCGTTTTGATTTTTATGATTTCGTATATCCAAAGCTACTTCCCACCTGAACGCACGAAAAAAATATTGGGACGTTTCAATGGTTTAACAGCCAGTGTTCTAGCTGCTCTGTTGGGTACAGTGACGCCCTTTTGTTCCTGCTCATCGATTCCGCTGTTTATCGGTTTCACGGCTTCAGGTCTACCCCTTGCGGTTACCTTTTCCTTTTTGATTTCTTCCCCGATGGTTGATTTAGCATCCGTTATCCTCCTGGGAAGCATCTTTAATTGGCGGATTGCTATTGCTTACGTCGTTGTTGGCTTGGTACTGGCAGTAGTTGGTGGAACACTGATTGGAAAAGCACACCTGGAAGACCAAGTGGAATCTTTCGTCTACGGTAACCGAAACAGCATTGATTTGCCTGAAAACGAATTAACCACGAGAGACCGGATTAACTTCAGTACGGAGCAAGTTAAAGACATTTTCAGGAAAGTCTGGCTCTATGTCTTGATCGGTGTCGGAATTGGAGCAGCCATCCACAACTGGATTCCCGAATCCTTGATTGCCGCCATCTTAGGCCAAGACAAATGGTACTCAGTATTGGTCGCATCCTTAGTGGGTGTGCCGATGTACGCAGACATATTCGGAACCCTACCGATTGCGGAAGCGTTGGTTGCCAAAAACGTTGGCCTAGGAACAGTTCTTGCCTTCATGATGAGTGTCACAGCCTTGTCGCTACCTTCACTTATTATGTTGAAGCAAGTCGTCAAGCCGAAATTGCTGGGTGTCTTCTTCACCGTTGTCGTTGTCGGTATCATTTTGATTGGCTATGTCTTTAATCTCTTGGCACCACTTTTTATATAAAATTCTTAGGAGGAAATTATAATGGAAATCAAAATTCTAGGCTCAGGCTGCAAAAATTGTGTGAATTTGGCAAAAAACACTGAGGAAGCTTTGAAAACTTTAGGAATGAAGGCTACTATCACCAAAGTGACGGACATGCAGGAAATAGCAGCTTATGGAATCATGCGGACACCTGGCCTTGTAATTGATGAAAAGGTGGTCTCTTACGGCAAAGTGGCGAAGCCAAATGAAATCATCACGATGTTGAAACAGTAAAGTCGCTCAAATCAATAAGCGTTGGACATAACTTTACAACGAACAGGAGTTACGTCCAATCTTTCTGAACTATCAGTTTATCCTCATAACGGAAAAACACCTCCGAGATGGTAACATCTTGAAGGTGTTTATTTTTTATTTGTTTTAGCCTTTTACATTGCGATAAGCGCCAACCCACATAACAGCAACTAAAGCTGAAACGGTCATAAGTGTGATCCAGGAAGCAGCATAATTGCCGGTAAAATCGGCGATTGATGCGGCTACCAAGGATCCTACCGTCATACCTAATTGAAGCGCACTTTGCACATAACCATAGGCTTTAGGGAAATCATCCTTCGAGAAGATGGCTGAAGTGATCAGTGGCGGAGCAACGGTTCCCATTGCATTTCCTAATCCAAACAACACTGCCATAACAATTGCGAAGAAGACATTTCCAGCAAACAACATGACAAAGTAAGACAAAGCCAGCAAGACACTTGCGTATAGGGTACTAATAACAGTACCAAAACGGTCGTTCATGTTCCCCAATAAAATTTTACCCAGGATACCGACTGCTGAGTAAACCGAAACAATCATAGCGCCGGTCGTCGGACCATGCATCCCATACAATACGGGTGGAAACTGACCTAGTCCCCCGTTGTTGGCAATTCCAACAAACATAGCCCCAATCATTAATAATGCGAAATAAGGAGTAATGCCCATTTTGGTTTTTGGTGCTTGGTTAGTAGCTATTTGATCTTCAGAATCACTTACCGATGCGGCAATTTCCGCTGCTCCGTAAGCTCTCAAATTCATCATTTCTGGTTTGGCTTTGAAAATAAATAAAACGATCGGTAAGCAAACAGTCAGCATGATCACACTATAGATTAGATACGTTTGGCGCCAACCTATGGTTATGATCAAGGGAGTCAAAATTTGACTGAATACAACGCCACCGATTCCCAGTCCAGACAAAGCAAGACTCAACGCCAAGCCACGTTTTTTGATGAACCAGTTGTTTATCAACATACTGACGGGAATAATGGTTGAAGTCATGTAGCCGAAACCAACAAATAATGACAACACATAAAAAACATAAATATTTGGTGCTAATCCAAAGCCCATATACGCCAGAGCATAAATTACAATACCGATTGTGTAGACTAATTTGAAATTTCCAGTTGCGAATTTTTGCGAAATAAACGGTGAGAGAAAAATGCCCACACCTAAAACAAGTGAGTTGCTAATTGCAAATTGACTATTGCTGATACCGAATTCTTCCGTTACAGGTGTTTGGAAAAGATTGGCCACCGCTACTGATGCCGGTCCCATGACAGCCAATACAATCGCTGCTCCTAACACTATCCGCCAGCCATAAAAGACTTTACTATTTTTCATACTCTTCACCTCTCTGGATTTTTCCATTGTCAATTATTTAGTATACTGCTCGTTTTATGAAAACTAAACAAGTATATTGACTTATAACCGCGTTAAACTGCAATAATATTGGTAGTATGTCTTTCCTGAAGGCAAAGCCATTTAGATGCTTATCTCTTTAAACCACTCTATAATAGGGTTGAATAGTTGGTTAATTTCTTGTGCGAAATAAAAGTAGGAGATGATAAAAATGGAACATGGAATCGTCATCATCGGAGGTTCCGTTTCTGGTTACAATGTGATTGCGGGGCTTAAGAAAGGCGGTTATCAAGGGAAGATCACCCTTATTAATCAACAAAACTATCTGCCTTATGACGTCTCGACACTTTCAAAAAGCTGGATGTTGGATCAAGAAAATCTGGATCCGCCCCTTTTTAAACAAGCTGACTATTATGCCGATGTCACACTCAAATTAAATACAATCATCACTCAAATAAATCCAGAAGAAAAAACGATCCTGACGCAAGACAATGAAGAAATCCCCTATGATACGTTGGTACTCGCTACTGGCTCCGTCCTTCGTACATTGAATGTACCGGGAAGCGATGCAGCTGGAATCTTTTATTTAAGGGATTTTGAAAAAGCCACCAAAATAAAAGCATGGGCCAAGAAAATTAAAGAACTCGTTATTGTCGGTGCTGGTTTTATTGGTTTGGAAATGGCATCAACATTTTCACAATGGGGATTGCAAGTGACTGTTATTGAACATGCGGACTTTCCTTTAGGTCGCATTTTGGGTGAAGAAGCTTCCCGCTACTTCATGAAGATGCATGAAGAACATGGTGTACGTTTTTTAACCGGTGAAGACTTGGAATCTTTTATTAGTGACGAAGCTGGTAACGTAAGTACCGCAGTAACCGCAAGTGGCCAAAAAATCCCTTGTCAAATGGCCGTCATTGGCGTGGGGGTTACCCCGAACATCACCCTCAGCCATCCAGATTTGAAGGTGGAACGCGGCTATCTGGTTAACAAATACGGCGAAACCACCCTTCCAGATGTCTATGCCGTAGGAGATTGCGTTGTTTGGCCATATCAAAGCCAGCTAATCCATGTCGAACACTGGGAACATGCCCACGACCATGGTAAAGCCGTGGCGCGCAACATTTTGAATCCTCAAAGTTCCCATTATACTGTCCGCCCCTATTTTTGGACCGACCAATATGATCAACATTTTGAATATCTGGGCCATGCGCTCACCTGGGACCGTATCATTACGCGCGGATCTTTGTCCGACCGTCAATTTACACTTGCTTATGTGGATGAAAACAATCTCCCGATCGCTATCTTTTTTGCCAACAACGGGGATAAACGGAAAGACGTCGCGAAATTCATGGATACAAATCAACCGATTGAAGACGAGAAATTCGTTGATATGGATAACAAATTGAATGAAATTTAAAAATTATTCCCAATTCGGAATTTTCTACTTGCATTTACTTTTTGTAAGTGTTAATCTGATTATAGTGTTTCAAACACATACAAATTTTTTATGCCAAAGGAGAAAATTATACATGTCACCATTTACAGAATTAGCTAAAAGCCGTCGTACACAATATGCAATCGGAAACAATACAGAACTTACAAAAGAAGAAATCACAGCGCGCCTGCGTGCAGTAGCAAAAGAAGTTCCTACAGCTTTCAACAGCCAAACGAGTCGTTTAGTTGTCGTATTCGGGGAAGATAACGAAAAACTATGGGGTCATATCCTGGACGTTCAAAAAGACGTTTTACAAGGTGAAATGTGGGATATGATGTCTGGCGTTATGCAAGGAGCTAAAGGTGCAGTTGGTACTGTCTTGTTCTTTGAAGACTTGGATGCTGTAGCAGCAATGCCAGTTCAAGGAGCTCGCGGCGAAGCTTACAAACAAAATAACAACGCAAACTTACAATACGCAACTTGGTTGGCTTTGACTGAACTAGGTCTAGGCGCAAGCTTGCAACATATGAACGTTGGCCACGCAGAAGGATTCGACAAATCAATCCTTGAAATGTTCAACTTGCCAGCTAACTACGAAATGATTGCTCAAATGCCATTCGGTTCAATCGAAGGCGAAGCATTCCCTAAAGAGTACATCGCAGACGAAGTTCGCGTTCAAGTTATCGGTGAATAATTTTTAGCACACTCCCCTCGTTGGGAGTGTTTTTTTGTGATTTGGTCGGCGAAAGCTCACTCGTGTTTCTAAGTGAGCTTTTTCCAAAAATTTAGCTTACTCAGGATAAGATTTTCGAGACGAGTGAGCCTTTTTCAAAAATAAAGCTCACTCGCGATAAAAAAATCGGCTGAGTGAGCTTTTTGCAATCAAAAAGCCTACTCAGATAAATGAGTAGGCTGCTTAATTATTTAGTTAATCCTAAAATCAATTCTTTATAAATATCAAAGAACGCAAGATAGTAATCTTTACGAACGTATTCATCCGTCTTATGCGCCATCTTTGTTTCGCCAGGTCCGTACATCATGAATGGGAAGTTTTCATCCTTGCCACGCAACAGGTTGGATGCATCTGTCACACCAGGTGAGCCTTCTACCTTAATATCCAGATCCAGGTATTTTTTACCAAGTTCTTTCGTCAACTCAACCATGTCTGATTTTCCAGTAGTGAAGACACTCGGTAATGACATCGTTACTTCAACGTTAATTTTTGAACCTTCTTGGTTATATTTCTCAGCTGTTTCTTTGAATAATGCGATGACTTCATCATTATCAAATTCCGCAATCGTACGCACGTTGATTTCCGCCACTGCTTTTTCTGGGACAGAGTTCACTTGGTTACCGGCATTTAAAATGGTTGTACTCATAACCAGTTTGCCAAGAACTTCATTACTGCGTGGATCATTGTTTAACTTTTCGTCCAATTCCAACAAATATTTCATGATTGGATTGATCGCATTGTAGCCGTGGTGTGGCATTGAGCTGTGTGCCGCTTCACCGAGAGATGTAATACGGAAGTTCAAAGAACCTTTGTGCGAATAAATGATTGTTTCTGGAGATGGTTCCGCAACCCATAGGTAATCAACATCGTCCATGTAGCCTTCTTCGTAAAGTTTCTTGGAGCCTGCTCCACCAACCTCTTCACCAGTCGTTGCCATGAAACGAACAGTACCGTTCTTCAATTCATTGTTTTCTTTCAGTTCAATCATGACCAAAGCCAAGTTAACCAAGCCAGCCTTCATGTCATTCGTGCCACGACCGTATAGATTACCGTCACGTTCTGTCATTACAAACGGATCAGACGTCCACTCACTCTCGTCACCCGCCGAAACCACATCCATATGACCGGAAATACCGATTACCGGACTGCCGCTACCAATTTCAGCAACCAGGTTTACACGTGTTTCCGTAACCGGAACGATTTTAGATTCAATACCGTACTCAGCAAATAAGTCTTTCAAATAATTCGCTACTTCTATTTCATTCTCGTTGACTGACTTAATCGCGATTAAATCTGCCAAGATTTTTAATTTTTCTTCTTCTGTAAAGTGTTTCAAATTCTATTCCCCCATGATGTCCTTAATATTATTCCACAAAAAGAACCAAATATTTGATTAACTCTCCTATCAACATATCATACTTAGCACTGTTCTGTCACGGTTTGACATAAATATGAACAACGCGACTATAAATTTATCCAGTAGAGCTGGGTTATCCCCTCACCCTCGACAACTTCGTTTTCCAAAATCCCACCATTATACATAATTGTCTTGGCGGAGCCGATGTTTTCTTTATCACACGTTACCAGTACACGTTCTAAATCAATTTTTCGGCATTCTTCCAGTGCTAATGCCAGCATTTCTTTCGCGTAGCCCTGAAGTCTTTCAGATTTACGAATGCTGTAGCCGATATGCCCTCCGAAATTAAAGAGATAATCGTTGAGTTGTTTTCTGATGTTGATCATACCTACTAGTCGTCCCTCATCTGTCATGGCAAGAAATGTCAGTGCCGGAACTAGTCCCTCAGGTACGGTATCTTCGTTCATGGTATCAGTCACCACTTTTAACCAATTTTCATAGATCGAATAATTATATAACCCGCTTGAGCCATCGATGGTATCTTGGCTTGTTATGAATTCTTCGCGGTATGCCATTACTTTTTGTTTGTGTTCAATTGTTGGTGTTATGAGTTTGATTCTGTCCATATTCTCTCCCCACTTCGGAATTTCATACATTTGAATGTAATTTCTAATTTTAATGTAATTAAGGTTATTATCCGACTTAAATATCAAACCTTCAAATACTTATTTGCCATCACTTTATTTACTCCCTAAAAGTATCTCATATTTTAAATCGAAAAATCATTCATATAAAAATTTTTATTTTTTACTTCTATTTTTATTAACAAATTTGACATAATTATTTTTATAGTTTACCCTGTAATATATAACATCGTTGCTACAAAATAACGTTATTGGAGGGGTTTTCCATGGTAAAGGTTAGAAATTTAGTTTTTATTGGTTTAGTAGGCTTGTTCTTAGGTGCCTGTGGTGATACTGATACCACTAGCGAAACAGATACATCTGAAATAAGAGTTACAGAAGTTTCTTCCCAAGAAAGTAGCGAAGTTGGATCTGTTCAGGAGTCAGAAAACGTGGCGAAAAATGACGAAATAATTGAAGAATCTGAAATTGGTAAATTGACTAGATATGGTGAAGCAAAAGAAGTAAATCAAACTCTCCAAAGCGGTTCGATTAATATTACTATTGAAAAAATTACAAAAGGTCAACTTGAAGTTGCACCTGATTTCGTTGATTTTTTCGATGGCCGAGATAATTTAGCTGTGGTTTCCGTGAAATTTAATGTTGAAAACACGAGTGACGACACTGTTTCAATTTATCCTGACCAATCTACCATCGTTACCAATACTAAGCAGCAAGTAGATGCAGATATGTTCATTTCAGATAGTGTTGGTGGAGATTTTATCGGTCAAGTAGTTAAGAACGGTGATGTACACTTCTTATTTGAAGAAGACGCCAAGAGACTTACAAACTTTAAGCTAGTTGTGGGTGGTGCACATGACGCAGATTTCAACAAACTAAGCGAAGATTTAAATTTTGAATTAGAGTTTTAATTACCATTACACTTACTCCATTAATCAAGCGGTTCGATGAGTAAGGGCCAACATTCAACAAAAAACAAGCTATAAACACTGACTTAATAGTGTTTATAGCTTGTTTATGTCTATTACCCCACAGACCCTTCCATCTCATAAGCAATCAGTCTGTTCAACTCAACTGCGTACTCCATTGGAAGTTCTTTGGTGAATGGTTCTACGAATCCCATGATAATCATTTCGGTGGCTTCTTGTTCGCTGAGGCCACGGCTCATGAGGTAGTAGAGTTGTTCTTCGGATACTTTTGATACTTTGGCTTCGTGTTCCAAAGAAACGTTCCCGTTATGGATCTCGTTATACGGAATGGTATCGGAAGTCGAGAGGTCATCCATGATAATGGTATCGCACTCGATATGGGAAATGGATCCTTCTGATTTCTTGCCGAAACGAACCACACCGCGGTAGTTTACGGAACCGCCGTCTTTGGCGATGGACTTAGAAACAATGGAACTGGACGTGTTTGGTGCGTTATGCATCATTTTCGCGCCTGTGTCCTGGATTTGTCCTTCGCCTGCGAAGGCAACCGTCAGCATCGTTCCGCGTGCGCCGCGTCCGTTTAGGTGAACACTTGGGTATTTCATGGTTGTTTTGGAACCTAGGTTTCCGTCGATCCATTCCATTGTCGCATTTTCAAGGGCATGGGCACGTTTGGTAACAAGGTTGTAAACGTTATTGGACCAGTTTTGGATGGTCGTATAACGGCAGTACGCGTCTTTCTTGACGACAATTTCAACAATAGCCGCATGCAAGGAGCTCGAAGAAAACGTCGGTGCGGTACACCCTTCGACGTAATGAATGCTTGCGCCTTCGTCCACGACAATTAATGTCCGCTCGAATTGACCAGATCCTTCGTTATTCATCCGGAAATACGTTTGCATCGGGACGTCACATTTGACACCTTTTGGTACATAAATAAAGGTTCCACCCGACCACACAGCCGAGTTCAAGGCAGCTTGGAAGTTATCGGTTGGTGGCACCACCGTACCGAAGTGTTCTTTGAATATTTCAGGATACTCTTTCAGAGCCGTATCGGTATCTGTAAAGACAATCCCCATTTTTTCAAATTCTTCCTTCATGCTGTGGTAAACAGCTTCGGATTCGTATTGAACGGATGCTCCGGCTAAATACGCACGCTCTGCTTCCGGAATACCGATTCTTTCGAACGTTTCTTTGATTTTGTCGGGTACATCATCCCACGTACGGGCTACTTTATCGGTTGCGGTTTGATAATAGGTAATATCGTTAAAATCCAGTTCCGATAAGTCTGGACCCCAGTCCGGGAGTTTGGATTTTTGGAAGACTTCCAGGGATTTCAACCGGTAATCCAGCATCCATTCCGGTTCATTCTTTTTCTTGGAGATTTCCCGCACGATGTCTGCATTCAATCCTTTTCCGGTTGAATACAAGATCTCTGCATCGTCATGAAAACCAAATTTATAATCATCTACTACAGGTACATCGCTCATATGGATTCCTCCTTCAATTCTTGATTCGGGTTCATCAGGATACGTTCCAATGCTTTCCAGGACAAGGTCGCACATTTAATGCGGGCTGGAAACTTGGAAACGCCCCCCAACACTTCTGCATCACCCAGATGCGAAGGCTCAGGAGCTTGGCCTTGAACCAACAACAGAAATTCTTCTATCAGCTGCTTCGCTTCTGCCATTGTCTTACCTTTTACCAGTTCCGTCATCATGCTGGCGCTTGCTGTACTGATGGAACAGCCGTGCCCGGAAAACTTCGCTTCATCGATATGATCACCGACCAAACGCACATGTAACTGAATGACATCACCACAGGTTGGATTATTCAATTCAATCTTTCCGTTGGCATCCGCCAGTTCACCAAAATTACGTGGATGTGAGGAATGATCCAAGATGACTTGGCGATACAAATTTTCTAATCTAGATAAGGCCATTTGTGAAAAACTCCTTTATTTTAACCAAAGACACTAAAAACTGTTCTGCTTCTTCAAGCGTATTGTAGTAGTAAAAACTGGCGCGTGCCGTTGACTGAACATCGAGGTAACGCATCAATGGTTGGGCACAATGATGACCTGCCCGAATGGCAATCCCCTCCATATCAAATCCAGTCGATACATCATGCGGATGCACGCCGTCAATGTTGAAAGTGATGATGCCCGTCCGTTTGTTTGGATCAGTCGGGCCGAATAACGTGATGCCTTCAATCTCCTGCAGCTTCGGCAGTAAATAGGAAATAATCCTATGTTCTTGTTCAGCGATGGCATCCATACCGATGGCATTCAAATAATCAATCGCCGCTTTCAGGCCAATCGCACCGGCAATATTGGGCGTTCCCGCTTCAAATTTCCACGGTAGCTCGGTCCAGGTTGAATAGTCGTCATAAACGAAATCAATCATTTCGCCACCGAATTCAATCGGCTCCATGATTTCCAATAACGCTTCTTTCCCGTACAACACACCGATTCCGGTGGGGCCACTCATTTTGTGACCACTAAAGGCGAAGAAATCCGCATCCAGTGTTTGTACATCGATGGCCATGTGGGGCGTACTTTGCGCGCCGTCGACAACGATATAACCGCCAACAGCATGTATTAGTTCCGCTAACTCTTTAATCGGATTAATGGTTCCCATGACGTTTGAAGCATGTGTCACAGCCAAAATCTTTCCCTTAGCGGAAATAACGGATTTTGCCGCTTCCAAATCGACACTACCTTCTTCATTCAAGGGCAAATACAATAGTTTGGCTTGCTTGCGTTTAGCCAATTGTTGCCACGGGACGACGTTTGAATGGTGCTCCAAGGGCGTTATGTAAATTTCATCGCCGGGTTCGACAATAATGTCGCCGAATCCACGTGCCACCCAGTTCAGGGAAGTGGTTGTGCCTCTCGTAAAGAGGATTTCCTTAGTGGAACGGGCTTTGATGAAGGCGCGTACCGTTTCCCTTGAAGCTTCGTATTGCCTTGTTGCCCGCTCACTTAGCGTATGGACGCCACGGTGAACATTGGCATTATCATGCAAATAATAATTTTCTATGGCTGAAAGGACCTGTTTTGGCTTTTGAGTAGTGGCAGCATTATCCAGGTAAATGAATGGTTCGTCATTAACTTCCTGAAACAAGATCGGAAAATCTTGCCTGATTTTTGCTACATCCATTAGCTTTCAGTCCTTCTCAATTTTTTATCAATCATTTCAACTAATTCATCACGAATTTCTTTCAAGGGAATAGCCGCAATCACGGTACCCAAGAAGCCCCGGATCACGAGGCGTTCCGCCTCTTCTTTTTCAATCCCACGACTTAACAGGTAGAACATTTGCTCAGGATCGACCCGGCCCACACTTGCCGCGTGACCAGCCGTCACTTCATTTTCGTCGATTAACAAGATTGGGTTCGCATCACCACGAGCGGAATCAGATAGCATCAAGACGCGACTTTCTTGTTGTGCGTCTGCCCCTTTTGCCCCTTTGATTATGTGACCAATCCCGTTAAAGGTTAATGTTGCGCGGTCCAGGATAACCCCGTGTTGCAAAATATGACCGATTGAATGATTGCCGTAATTGGTGACACGTGTATTGATGCCCTGGATTTGTTTACCAGTTGAAACGGCTACTGCTTTGACCACACTATGTGAGCCATCCCCAATTAAGTCAGAATCAAAATCAGCAATAATATTACCATCATTCATGACGCCGATTGCCCAATCAATGGAAGAATCACGTTCCAAGTGACCACGACGGCTAATAAATGCGGTCGTATTTTCACCTAGATGATCCACAGCCGAGAACTTCACTTTTGCTCCCGGACGGGTTATGACCTCTACAATGATATTTGCACTATTTTTCTCTGTGCCTTCTGTTTCATATTTTTCCACGTACGTTACCGCACTATTAGTATCCGCCACAATCAAGATATGTTTGTTGAAGGCTTCTTTTACAAAGCTGTTTTGAATAAACAAGGCTTCAAGCGGTTCCTTGATGACGACATCTTTTGGTACATATAAAAAGATACCACTGTTCATATAAGCAGCGTGATAACCGGTCAAATTATTTTCATCCGGTTTAACTGCTTTCGTCATATAGTACTTTTCGACCAGTTCAGGATAATCCTGCATAGCCGTGAATATATCAGTAAAGATAACCCCTGCCTCAACCAATTCTTGGGGGAGTTGTTCCATCATTGTTTCCTTGCCATATTGGACAATTTTAGCCGCGTCACCCGCTCCATACTGGTATTGTTGGCTGTTTATCAATTCTTCACCGTATTCAGTGTTGATTGCATCACCCATCAAATCCCAGCGATGAAAATTAACTTTTTCAATATCAGGCTGTTGTAGTGTCGTGAAACTCCCGAAATTATTGAAGCGGAGGTCTTTCATCCAAGTTGGCTCTTCTTTGAAAGCCGAAAATGTACGTATTTCAAGTTCAGTCATCTTGGTTCCCCCTAATCTTCATCTAGTTCGATATCTAGTCCTAATTCATCGCGAATACCGCGGTAGCCTTCTGCTTCCAGACGTTTCGCCAGGCTCGCATCACCTGATTTAACAATTCTACCATCCATCATGATGTGGACGAAAGTTGGGTTGATATAGTTTAATAGTCGTTGGTAATGGGTAATGATTAAGACCCCAAATTCACCATTCAGCATTTCATTAACACCTTTGGAAACAACTTTCAAAGCGTCAATATCCAAACCAGAGTCAATTTCATCCAATAAAGCAAAGGTTGGTTCAATCATCATCAGCTGCAAGATTTCATTGCGCTTTTTCTCCCCACCGGAAAAGCCTTCATTTAAATAACGTTCTGCCATTTCTTCAGACATATCCAGTGTTGCCATGTTTTTATCCAATTTTTTGATGAAATCCATAACAGACATTTTGTTGTCTTCCGGTCGGCGTGCATTGATGGCCGCACGCATGAATTGCGCGTTTGTTACGCCGGTGATTTCACTTGGGTATTGCATGGCCAAAAATAGACCGGCACGAGCGCGCTCATCTACTTCCATTTCCAAGACATTTTCGCCGTCCAGCAAGATTTCACCTTGCGTTACGGTATAACTTGGATGTCCCATGATTGCTTGGGACAAAGTGGACTTCCCAGTTCCGTTTGGCCCCATAATGGCATGAATTTCACCTGTATTGATGGTTAAATTAACACCTTTTAAAATTTCTTTATCTTCAATCGATACATGTAGATTTTTAACTTCTAAAACTGCCATTTCTCTACCTCCCAGAGTTATTACTTCCTATCATACTATTTTTTAGTCTAATGCTGCACTGATTTCCTCGATCATTAAATGAACGGATTCCAAACCGCCACCTGACAAGTACCATAAATCAGGAGACAAGGTGATAATGCGGTCATTCATGGCAGCATTTGTTTTTTTGATAAATTCGTTATCCAACAATTGTAGTTGGCTCTCTGCATCAGCTTGAATCGCTTGAGAACGGTCTACCACAAACAAAATATCGGGATTGATTTCCAGAATACCTTCGTAACCGATTGTTTGGCCATGGGTTGAAGAGTCAATCGCTACATCCACGGGTTGGAAGCCGAACACATCAAATACTTGTCCAAAACGAGAACCGGTGCTGAATGCGGACATCGCACCATCGTTCAACATCAATAATAGCGCCTCTTGGTCTGCAAGTTTAGCCGTTTTTTCATTCAATTCGGTAATTTCAGTTTCCAAGTCAGCCAATTTACTTTCAGCATCCACCCCATAAATTTCAGCAATCGTATTGATATTGCCTTGGACAGATGCCCAGTAATCTGCCTGGTCTACAGTAATTTGCAGAACGGGGGCAATTTCTTCCAGTTGGGGAGCGAAATCTTCTAAACGTGCAGAAATGATAATCAGGTCTGGTTCAAGGGTAATGAGTTTTTCCATATCTGGTTCTTTCAGTGTTCCCACGTTTTCAAGTTCGGCTACAGTATCCGCCAAGTAAGCAGGCGGATTATTCGTTGCTGTTCCGATTACATTTTCAGTTAAACCAAGGGCATCCATCGTATCCAACATTCCATAATCATAAACCACCACACGTTCTGGTTGGTAAGGCAATTCTTTTTCGCCGGCAACGTCGGTAATCATAACTGTTTCTTTATCTACTGCTACACTTGTAGATTCTGTCGTCTCAGATGCTGGCGCTTGGCACGCTCCCAAGAACAGCATTGCGGTAAAGAGGGTTAATAGTTTCTTTGTCATAAAATTTCCACCTTTAATTAGCTCATGTGGTACAAGCAATATTTTTTCCCTTTAATGATTTCAACTTCCATATCCACATCAAATACTTCTTTTAGATTCTCCGAACAAATGACATCATCAACTGATCCGGAATAGCAAATCTCGCCAGCTTTCATCGCAATGATATTGTCGGAATAAGCGGCAGCGAAATTGATGTCATGTAACACGACCAAGATGGTTTTACCCAATTCATCGGCCATATTACGAATGGTTTGCATCACGACGATACTTTGTTTCATATCGAGATTGTTTAAGGGTTCGTCCAACAGAATATAATCGGTATCCTGCACCAAAATCATCGCCAAGGCCGCCCGTTGCAGTTGCCCTCCGGATAAGGTATCCAGGTAACGATCCGCAAAAATCCCCAGATCCAAGTATCCCAAAACTTTATCGATGATATCATAATCAGCTTGCGTGAGATGCCCTTTGGAATAGGGAAATCGTCCGAATGACATTAATTCCCGCACTGTCATCTTGACTTGATAGGTATTTTGTTGTTTCAAGATGGCAATTTCTTTGGCCAATTCATCCGTTCGCCACTTGGTGATTTCTTTCCCCTTGATCAGCACATGGCCGCTGTCTTTATTTAATAAACGGCACATGGTCGACAGGAGCGTACTTTTACCCGCACCATTGGGGCCAATAAAGGCGGTCACCGTCCCCTGTTCCAGTTCTAGAGAGATATCGTTTAAAATGCAGTTATTGCAAATGTTTTTACATAGGTTATTCACTTTCATGCTTGTTTCCGCTCCTTCCAGAGTAAAGCAAAGAATAAGATGCCGCCTAGCCATTCGATAATGATACTGGCGTTTGTTTGAAATTGAAAAAGTTGTTCGACGATAAATTGTCCAAAGAGCAGTGCGATGAAACCGAGCATGCTCGTAGCTATAAACAGGATATCCATGCGATACGTGCGAAAGAGTATATAAGCGAGATTGGCAGTGGTGAAGCCCAAAAACATCATGGGACCGACCAAAGCCGCCGAAATGGCTGAAAGGATGATAATTTGCAAGAAGACTTTCTTGATTTCTTTGTTGGTGTCGATACCGAGGTTGACGGCTTGTTCTGTGCCCATTCGCAGGACTTCCAATGTTTTGCGATTTCGCCATAAGGAAATTAAAATCGGAATAATCATTAAAATGGCACAAACTAATACGAAAGTATCCACATTTTGAAAGGTTGGAAATAATTTCATTTGCAGACGGTCGTATTCATTTGGATCCATCAGTACTTGGAAAAATGTTGAGGTACTGTTCAATAACATCCCGATGACCATGCCGATCAAAAGGACGGTATGCAGGTCATAGCTGATATTATGCCAGGAATAACGACTCAAACCCCAAAAACAAATGACCATGATACCTACCACTAAAGCAAATTGGGTCACCTGATTTAGATTTGTTTGTATCAGGCGGTAACCGAAGAAATACAAGAGTGTTTGGATCAAGCGGTAAAACGATTCAATGCCCAGAATGCCAGGCGTCAAGAAACGGCTGTTTACGATACACTGGAAAGCTATGGTCGCCACTGAACTGCTGACGCCAACCAACAAAAATATTAACACTTTTTTCAGGCGTAACTGCATGATCAGTGGGTAAGCTAAGCCATTTCCCCAAATAACATAAAGGACGAGTAAAGCTAATGAGATGAATAGAAGACTTTTTATCGGGTGAGTATTCTTTTTCATGTTGGACGCACCTCTTTGAATAATAACCGAAGGAAGATGAGACCAGCCAAAATGCCTAAAATGAGCTGTACGGGAACTTCATAAGGTGCAATTAAAATTCTGCTGATAATGTCACAGACTAACAGGAAAAAACCGCCAGTCAGGGCTACTTTCTGATGGGTATTTTTAATATTGTCTCCATACTTCATCGCAATGATATTGGGAACAATGACACCCAAGAAAGGTAAACTTCCTGCTGTTATCAAGATGATGGATACCGTAACGGAAACCAAAAGACTGGCCAAGGTTACAACCCATTTAAAAGAAACCCCTAAAGATTGGGCGGCGTCTTCCCCCATCCGCGCCACCGTTAAATAGTCGGCAAAGAAATACAGGGCTATGATAATAATCAACGCCAGGTAAATGAGTTCATACTGGCCTTTTATAATCAAAGAAAAGTTTCCTTGCAACCAAGCGGAAATATTTTGATTCAAGTCATATCGAAAAGCCAGAAAACTGCTGAAGCCTCCCACAATATTCCCGAACATAATCCCCAGTAATGGTATCAACAATTGCTTTTTCATGGGAAAACGACTGGTCAAAAATAAAAATAATAAGGTTCCTGCCGTGGCAAAGGCAAAAGTAAATAGCATTTCCCATCGTAAGGATAATTTAGGCAAGAGGATCATGGCGATAACCATACCCAGTTTTGCCGATTCCACTGTCCCGACTGTATCCGGGGCCGCAAACCGATTTTGGGTAATGGTCTGCATAACCATTCCTGATAGAGCCAATCCTGCTCCAGCTAATAAAACCGTTATGGTCCTTGGAATCCGTGATGACAAGAAGACAAATAAAGATTCTAAATCTCCGGTTAGCACATTCTCAACCGAAACATTCGCTGTTCCAACAAATAGTGACAAAATGACCACAAAAATGAGGAAGCCTATTAAAGTAATTTTTTTAATCATAAGTTTTGACTCATTTCCGTGCATATATTTTTAATTGAGAATCATTCTCAATTGACCTTAAAAAACCAAGGAGTGATATCAACACCCCTTTTACTAAAATTTGTGATTCTACAAACATGCATTCGTATGTTCCTGTATTTTCTGATAAATGATTTTATTCCAACTGATTATATTATACAGAGTAGCAGCAGAAAGTTCATTGTACTCAAGTAATAATAGAGTAATCAAATATAGTTTCTATACTTCCTCTTAGTCAATAATACATTTTATAACGTATCACGCTAAAGCAAATTCGTCAATGGAATATTCACTTTATGTGCAGTGTTACACATTTAGAATATATCCATTTGTACTTCAATATTTTGAACAGGTATATTATAGAATGGATCGTTGCGTTTCTTCAAAAATGGTAAGGCCAATGTCGGGAACAAAGCGTACATCAAGATGTCCTCGGTTGACTCCCCTAAATCTCCCAATTCAGCTGCGAAATCCGCCATTTTAGGTTCCAGCAAGTCTGCCGGACGAACCGTCAGAACTTCCTCATTCCCAATGATTTTTTCAGTCATTTCTTCTGAAATTGGAGCTGGGGGTTGGCCATAAAGTCCTTTTACATAGTC
>NZ_JBQPRB010000009.1:0-87599 GCF_052266715.1 Jeotgalibaca sp. A122
TGCGTGTCGGCTTAATGTGCATCCGTCAGGATGCCCTGCACGTTTGGTTCGTTCATTCTTTGTTCAGTTTTCAAAGGCCAATCCGTTATCACGTGTTACGTGATGTTTCGTTCGTGACAACTTCTTAATATTATCACCTGCGCAACTCTTTGTCAACACTTTTTTAAAATTTATTTTTTCGTGTTTTCCATGAAGTGCTCGCGGCAACTTTTATATAATAGCATCTACCTTATAAATGGTCAAGAAATATTGATAGTTTTATATTGACTTATTTATTGTTATATCTTCTCATTATAATTAAAATGCTCGGTGCCACATTCTAAAGGAATGCAACACCGAGCCCCTAGAAGATGGGACATGCAGGGCTCGAACCTGCGACCCACTGATTAAGAGTCAGTTGCTCTGCCAACTGAGCTAATATCCCATACGATTCTCTTTATTTGAGAACATAGATTATTTTACTCCTGCATTAACAAAAATGCAATAAAAGAAACAAAAAAGAAGAATGAATTTCAAAAAAATTCATTCTTCTTTTTTTAAGCTGGCTCTGGGATATAGGACATCGAAGAAAACTTATTAAATTCCTTCTTGAATAGTAGCTTAACTGTCCCACGAGCCCCACTACGGTTTTTTTCTATGATAACTTCTACTATATTATTCTCGAATTCAGATTCATCTTTCTCTTCTGATCCTTCACGCTCATAGTAATCATCACGATATAAAAAAGCAACGATATCCGCATCTTGTTCAATAGAGCCTGATTCACGAATATCACTTAGAACGGGGCGCTTGTCTTGACGCTGTTCAACACCACGTGAAAGTTGGGATAATGCAATAACAGGCACTTTCAATTCTTTGGCTAATTTTTTCAATTGACGCGAAATGTCTGAAACTTCTTGTTGCCTACTTTCTCTATTATTACCTTCTATTAATTGAAGATAATCAATTACTATTAAGCCAAGTTGCCCTTGTTCTTGTTTCAATCGCCGCGCTTTAGCACGTATTTCAGCAATCCGTATTCCTGGAGTATCATCTATAAACACTTTAGATTGCCCTAGCGTTGCCATTGCCATAATCAAGTTAGACCATTCTTCTTCCGACATTTGTCCTGTACGCAAATGTCCTGCATCTATGTTTCCCTCAGCGCAAAGCATCCGGTTTACCAGTGATTCTGCACCCATTTCTAAACTGAAAATAGCAACAACTTGGTCTGCTTTCGTGGCTACATTTTGGGCAATATTTAAAGCAAAAGCTGTTTTACCCACCGCAGGACGAGCAGCTAGAATGATTAGTTCTTCTGGTTGTAGTCCGGCCGTCATTTTATCTAAAGCGATATACCCGGTTGGTATACCAGTAACGTCTCCGGTTTGTTGAGACAGCAGTTCGATATTTTTTAATGATTCATTAACGACATCAGAGATGCGAATGAATCCCGATCTGTTCCTTCGCTCCGATACCTGCAGAATACTCTGCTCTGCACTATCTAAAATGACTGCTAACTGATCATTTTCGTCAAATCCTTGTTGTACGATTTCCGTTGCTGATCTAATCAGATTTCTCAAAATTGATTTTTCTTCGACTATTTTGGCATAGTATTCAACGTTCGCTGCAGTAGGAACAAATGTGGCAATCTCACTAAGATAATCCAATCCTCCAACATTTTCCAATTGATCTTTACTTTCCAATTCATTTGTTACTGTAACTACGTCTATGGCTTCATTTCGATTAAACAAATTCATAACCGCATCAAATATAATTTGATGGTTTTTTCTGTAAAAATCTTTTGGTTCAAGGTATTCCAGAACATTTACTATTGTTTCAGGATCAAGAAAAATAGATCCAAGAACTGATTGCTCTGCTTCCATACTATGAGGTGGTGTGCGATCTCGGAATGTTTCTTCCATATTATCTTCATCCTTCTTTGATTACTATTGATACTTTTTTCTATTTCCGGCTCCACTATTGTACTTCAATTTCTCTTTGTTTACAAACCAAAAACAAGAACGAACGTTCGCTGTTAAAGTAAATAAAAAAGCTGCTCAGGCAGCTTTTTTATTCTTCCACTATGTGTACTGTTAATGTCGCAGTTACTTCAAGATGCAAACGGACATTCAACTTTGTAAACCCTAATGTACGGATTGGTTCTTTTAAATCAATTTTTCTTTTATCTAACTTAACTTTATATTGTTTATTAAGTTGTTCAGCAACTTGTTTACTTGTAACGGATCCGAAAAGACGTCCGTCTTCACCAGATTTAGCATTAATTTTTATTACTGTTTCATCTTTTTCCAGGAAAGCCTTTAACTCTCTAGCCTCATCAAGTTGCTCTTGTGCTTTTTTATCTTCAGCTTTTTTCTGACCTTTTAATGCGGATACGTTCGCATTAGTTGCCTCTTCTGCCATACCATTCTTAATCAAGAAGTTTTGTGCATAGCCATCAGCAACATTTTTTACCTCTCCCTTTTTACCCTTACCCTTTACATCTTGCAGAAATACTACTTTCATTTTGGTTCTCCTTTCGGTTCATCTTTATTAGTAATGACATGAACCAATTTTTCTTTAACTTCTAAAATGGTGCTATCACTAATTTGAGTTGCAGCATTTGATAGGTGTCCGCCCCCACCTAATTTTTCCATAATTCTTTGGACATTTACTTGCCCCAGGCTTCTGGCACTGATTCCAATTCTACCATCCTTACGTTGCGAAATGACAAACGAAGCTTCAACATTTTCCATTGAAAGCATAGTGTCTGCTGTTTGAGCCGCGACCACTGTATCGTAAACTTTTCCGTCTTCTCCATATACAACCGCCATTCCAGGGCTAACAAATTCCATAGTTTCCAATAGATGACTTCTCAATAAGTAAGTATCTAAATCTTCTTTTAGTGCCTTCTGGATTAGAATGGTGTCTGCACCATTAGACTGAAGGTAGCTGGCAGCGTCAAAGGTTCTTGACCCCGTTCTCAAACTGAAATTCCGTGTATCTACTATAATACCGGCCAGCATTGCCGTTGCTTCGATTTTCTTGATTGTGTCAATATCATTCGTTTGGTATTCAAATAGCTCTGTAATCAATTCTGATGCTGAAGAAGCATACGGTTCAATATAGACAAGAACTGGATTTTTGGGGAATTCTTCTCCACGTCGATGATGATCAATAATCACTACCTTATTTGAAATAGCCATTAATTCTGGCGCAGGAACCATGCTTGGTTTATGAACATCTACCAATACAATTAATGAATCTTCAGTCACCATTTCTTTCGCTTTTTCAGAATCGATAAAATATTTGGATATATTTGTATCTTTATCAATCACATCCATCATACGAATCATGTCATTTGATAATTGTTCTGTTTCCATTATTATCCAGGCTTCTTTATTATTCATCTGAACAATTCGTCGAAGACCTAAACAAGATCCCAAAACATCCATGTCTGGATAGTTATGACCCATGACAAAAACTTTGTCGGAATTTATGATTAATTCTTCCAACGCTTGGCTAATCATCCTTGCACGAATGCGCGTTCGTTTTTCCATAGGGTTCGTTTTCCCGCCATAAAAACGGGCTTCTTCATCTCCACCTCGGACAACAACTTGATCTCCACCACGAGCTAATGCTAAGTCAACATTAGTTTGTGCCAGCTGGGCAATATCTTTCCACTTCACCTGATTTGATGTTGACTGATGGGATATACCCATACTTAGTGTAAGCGGAAAATTTTGTTTGGAAGTTCTTTCTCTAATTTGATCAACAATTTCAAATTTACTTGCTTTAAGTCTCTCGAGTGCTTTTTTTGTCATTAACATAATGAAGCGATCATCATCGACTCTTTTAAGATAGACATTATTGACATTAGCCCAATTTGTTAATTGGTTAGTTACATAATTGTTAACATTGGATTTTTTTCGATCATTCATGGATTGGACTGCTTCATCGTAATTATCAATAATGATGTTACCAAAAACAACTTTATCATTTTCATATTTTTCTTCTATGATTGCGTATTCAGTAATATCCATTAAATAGAGAACGCCGATGTCATCCTGAATAATCATTTCAAAATAACGATCTCCCCACTTTATCTTCTTCATCTGGTCACTGTTATACTCCAGTATCCACTTTGCTAGTTCTTCATCAACCTCATCAATTTTCCTACCCAAAATATCCTTCTTTTGAAAATAACGAATTAAATAGGGATTGGTCCATTGAATTTCATGTTTTTCATTATAAAGAAGAATCCCTATAGGCATCTGTATCAGTGCCTCTTGTTCTCCTTTTTTGATTCTATAGGATAAATCAGACACATATTTATTCGTTTCCTCTATCAGATAATCAGTAGAATAGTATAACAACCAGGCCGTTGTAATTACCAATAGCGTAATTGCTATACCTATTTTCCAATCAGCTAAAAAAGTTAAAACGATTAACAGTACCAATGAAATCAAAATGATTGTTGATGGGGTTTTTATTCTCTCTTCCCGCAAAAAGGCAGGGAGGTTAGCAATCTTTTCCCTTATTTTCATTGTTACTCCTCTTCTATTTATAGTTGGGTTTAGTGTATTTATTTTAACATAAGGTCGTTTTTATAGCCACAATTGGAAAATGGCATCAACGTTCCACGTGGAACATTATCTTGCCTTTACCAGTGGCAGCTTCACTATTGTTTCACGTGAAACTTTTCATGCTTTTTTACTAATATGTTTCACATGAAACATATTAGTAAAAAAACCGTTGCTTATACTTATTCTATAATTTTTAGTCTACATACTTTTATAATAAATATGCTTGTTGATTACTCTATTAATTTTATATTTAAAAAGCTTCATGTTGTTGATAACTTTTAATTGTTATCCCCAAAAAAAGTTATCCAAGCTGTGCATAACTTTTTTTGGGGATGTTCATCTCCCTTACATACCAAGGTTATTTAAAGTTTATTCACATGTGGATAACAAAAAGAAATATTGATTCAATTATCTTTTGCATATGTGTATAACTTTTGACGCTTGTGGAAAACATTTTTTTGCAATTTTATCCCTGTATAAAAATTCCAGCAGATATGTATAGTCTAAAATACAATAAAAGACCCCAGATTATCATGTGATAATCTGGGGTCTTGATTTTAGAGTTATTATTCTGCAACAGTGAAAGGCATCAAAGCAATAATACGAGCACGTTTGATTGAAACAGTCAACGTTCTTTGATGTTTAGCACATGTACCAGTTACGCGACGAGGTAAAATTTTACCTTTTTCGGATACGTAACGTTTCATAAGATCAGTATCTTTGTAATCTACATGATCAATGTGATTTGCGCAGAAGTGGCATACTTTTTTACGCTTACGTCCGCGACGGGCACCACCACGTTGTTGAGCCATGTTATTTCCTCCTTTTTTACGATCCAATTAGTTCAAGATATTAGAATGGCAAGTCGTCATCAGAGATGTCGATTGACTGTCCGCTTGACAGGAATGGATCTTCATTCGAATTATAGTCATTAAAGTTGTTTGGTTGATTATTTTGGTTCGATTGGTAAGACGATTGATTATTATTTTGATTGTATTGATTTGAATTGTTATGGGAAGCAGGGCTAGAAGAATCATTTCCTTTTGGCCTTTGCTCTGTAACATTTCTCGATTCAAGTAGGGTAAAGTTTTCTGCAACAACTTCCGTAACATAAACACGTTGGCCTTGTTGGTTTTCATAGTTACGTGTTTGAATACGTCCTTGAATTCCTACTAATGAGCCTTTTCTAGTAAAGTTAGCAAAGTTTTCTGCAGCTTTTCGCCACATAACACAATTAATAAAATCCGTTTCACGTTCACCAGATTGGCTTTTGAACTGACGGTCCACTGCAATAGAGAATGAACCTATAGCTGTACCATTTGATGTATAACGTAAATCGACATCTTTGGTTAATCTACCTGTTAGAACAACATTATTAATCATCTTTTCTTACATCCCCCTTAAAATGTTTCACATGGAACATTTTATGCTTCTTGTTTGATGATGATATGACGAAGAATATCGTTATTGATCTTAGCTAGACGGTCAAATTCTTGAATCGCTGTAGCTTCAGAAGTTTCGATTGTAGCGATATGGTAGATACCTTCGCGGAAATCGTTAATTTCGTAAGCTAAACGACGTTTTGACCAGTCTTTTGATTCAATAATTGTAGCGCCATTATCAGTTAGGATTGTGTCGAAGCGTTTAACCAATTCAGCTTTATCTGCTTCATCGATGTTCGGACGGATAATGTAGTTAATTTCGTATTGAGTCATTGTACTGTCACCTCCTTATGGACTTTGGCTCTCACTTTGTGCAAGAGCAAGGAGAGTATTCTTTTGAAATACTCACGTTTAAATATTTTACCACAAGCCATCTAAAGTTGCAAGAAAATAATTAAACCCCCAGAAATAAATTTCTTCCGGGGGCTTTTAGACTATTCTTCTTCTGATTCCTCAAAAATCTCCTCTGCAAATTGTTGCATATCGGATTTGATTTCCTCATCAGATTTTCTTACGTGTGCTACTTCTAATTCATCAATCAATTCTTCCTCTTCAGGCTCTACTACAGCCATCGTTGAAACTTTAGATTCATCATCCAAGCGCATTAAACGTACACCTAATGTCGCTCTACCTGTTTGTGAAACATCTTTAGCATGGAAACGAATCATTACACCTTTATTGGTGATAATCATGATATCGTCTTCTTCCTTAACAGTTCTTAAACCTACCAGGTTACCGTTTTTCTCAGTAATATTGGCTGTCTTGATTCCTTTACCACCACGACCTTTAATGGCGTACTCATCAATATTGGTACGTTTTCCATATCCTTTTTCAGTAATGACAAGAACTGTTGTGTCTTCTTCAAGAATATCCATTCCTACAATGAAGTCATTTTCTCGTAACCTTGCCCCACGAACTCCTGTGGCAGTACGACCCATGGTCCGAACATCATTTTCATTGAAGCTGACGGAGTAACCGAAGTGTGTACCTAAAATAATGTTTTTATTGCCATCAGTTAAAACGACCTTGATTAATTCATCGCCTTCATTCAGATTAATAGCACGCAAACCACTTTGGCGTATATTAGTGAATTCAGGAGTTGCTGTCCGTTTAACAGTACCTTGTTTGGTTACGAAGAATAAATGTTCTCCTTCAACCGGTTTATTACCGGATAGGTTGATAATAGTTTGAATTTTTTCACCTGCATCAAGGTTCAATAAGTTAATAATCGGTAGTCCTTTAGCGGTACGGCCGTATTCCGGAATTTCATAACCTTTTGTTTTGTATACCTTGCCTTGATTTGAGAAGTAGAGAAGGGTGTCATGTGTAGAAGTGGTTAATAATGTCTCAATGAAATCATCATTATGAACACCCATACCTTGAACGCCCCGACCACCACGTCTTTGCGCACGGAATTCACTATTTGCCATGCGTTTAATATAGCCGTTGTATGTCAAACTGACGATGACTTCTTCTTCGTCAATCAAATCTTCATCGTCCAGAGATAACACTTCTCCGACCATCAACTCAGTACGACGATCATCCCCGAAACGTTCCTGGATTTCCAATAGTTCATCGTAGATAATTTGGAAAATACGTTGTTCGCTGGCCAAAATATCGGCTAAGTCAGCAATAAGTGCTTGTAGATCATTGTACTCACCTTCAATTTTGTCGCGTTCCAAGCCTGTCAAACGAACCATACGCATATCTAAAATAGCTTGTGCTTGTTTATCTGATAGACCGTAGTCATCTATAAATTTTTGTTTCGCGACATCTCCACTTGGAGAGCTTCTCAAAATATTAACGATTTCGTCAATATGATCCAGCGCAATTCTTAAACCTTCTAGAATATGCGCACGTGCTTCCGCTTTTTTCTTGTCATAACTCGTACGACGACGCAATACTTCTTTTTGATGTTCCAGGTAATGTGACAAAATGCTCTTTAGGCCTAATGTTTCTGGAATACCATTAACAATCGCAAGCATATTGAAACCGAATGAAGATTGTAGCGGCGTCAGTTTATATAAATTATTTAAAATAACTGAGGCACTAACATCTTTACGGACATCGATGACGATACGCATACCATCACGGTCTGATTCATCCGCCAAATCAGTAATACCTTCAATTCTTTTATCACGTGCCAATTCAGCAATACGCTCAACCAACTTGGCTTTGTTTACAACATAGGGTAATTCTGTAATCAAAATACGTTCTTTACCATTTTTCAATGTCTCAATTTCGACGCGTCCGCGTACAATAATGGAGCCACGACCCGTTTCATATGCTTTACGGATACCGGATTTCCCAATAACAATCCCACCCGTTGGGAAGTCAGGACCAGGTAAAACGTCCATCAAATCTGCCGTTGTAGCATCGGGATTATTCATTAATACATGAAGAGCTGAAATAACTTCTGTTAAGTTATGAGGTGGGATATTCGTTGCCATCCCAACAGCGATACCAGAAGCTCCGTTAACAAGAAGGTTAGGGAAGCGTGCTGGTAAAACATCTGGCTCACGTTCACTACCATCGTAGTTGTCATGAAAATCAATCGTATCTTTGTTAATATCACGTAATAACTCTAATGCGATTTTAGACATTCTTGCTTCAGTATAACGCATGGCAGCTGCACCGTCGCCATCGATTGATCCAAAGTTTCCGTGACCATCTACAAGCATATAACGGTAACTAAAATCTTGTGCCATTCGCACCATGGATTCATAAATTGCACTATCGCCGTGAGGGTGATATTTACCCATTACGTCCCCAACGATACGGGCTGATTTTTTATGGGACTTGTCAGGAGTAATTCCCAATTCATTCATACCATACAAAATTCGGCGATGTACCGGTTTTAACCCATCACGAACATCCGGAAGGGCACGCGAAACGATAACACTCATCGCGTATTCTAGGAACGATTTTCGCATTTCTTTGCTGAGATCACGGACTTCCATGCCAGCATCTAATTCTTTATTTTCTCCGTCCATTTACTTGATGACCATCCTTCCTACACATCTAGATTTTCTACGTATTCAGCATTTTCTTGAATAAAATTACGTCTAGGTTCAACTTTTTCACCCATTAACATACTCAATACGTTATCAGCATCGATTGCGTCATCAACTGAAACTTGGGCAAAACGGCGATTTTCTGGGTTCATTGTTGTTTCCCATAATTGTTCCGCGTCCATTTCACCTAAACCTTTATAACGTTGAACTGATGGTTTTGGTGAAGCTGGTATAGTTTTCAAATACGCATCCAACTCTTCTTGGCTTTGTAGGTATACTTCTTTTTTACCTTGTTTAACCTGGAACAAAGGAGGCTGCGCAATATAAACATATCCCGCTTCTACAAGTGGACGCATATAACGATAAAATAGCGTCAATAATAGGGTACGAATATGAGCCCCATCGACGTCCGCATCGGTCATAATCACCAATTTGTGGTAACGCGATTTGGATACATCAAATTCTGCCCCAAATCCTGTTCCCATTGCCGTGAATAAGGAACGAATTTCTTCGTTAGCCAAAATCCGATCCAAAGAAGCTTTTTCAACGTTCAAGATTTTACCTCGAATTGGTAAAATTGCCTGGAATATACGCGAACGACCTTGTTTCGCTGATCCGCCCGCAGAATCCCCCTCCACGATAAATAGTTCTGATATAGATGGATCCTTACTGGAACAGTCAGCCAGTTTACCAGGAAGGTTACTGATTTCAAGTCCACTCTTCTTTCGTGTTACTTCACGGGCACGTTTAGCTGCCAAGCGTGCTCTAGCTGCCAAAATTCCCTTCTCAACGATTCTTTTAGCTGTTTGAGGGTTTTCCATCAAGAATTTCTCAAGCATGCTTGAGAAGAGGCGATCTGTGATTGTACGAGCCTCTGAGTTACCTAATTTCGTTTTGGTCTGACCTTCGAATTGAGGATTGGGATGTTTGATGGATAGAACCAAGGTCAATCCTTCACGTACATCTTCTCCAGTCAAATTCTCTTCGTTTTCTTTCATGATTTTAGCTTTTTTAGCATAATCATTTATGACCCGTGTCAAAGCAGTTTTTGCACCCGATTCATGTGTCCCACCTTCGTAGGTATGGATATTATTGGCAAAACTGAATAAGCTTGTGTGATAGCCATCTGTATATTGAAGGGCAACCTCAACCTGAATGTCATCTTGTTCGCCTTCAACATATACAATTTCATCAAATAAGGGTCTCTTATTTTGGTTTAAGTACTCTACATAACTTTTAATACCGCCTTCATAGTGGTATTTATTCACGATTTCTTTTTCGGGACGCTTGTCTGTGATGGAAATATTTAATCCTTTATTCAAGAATGCTAGTTCACGAACACGAACGGTCAATTTCTCGAAATCGAAGACAGTCGTCTCTGTAAAAATCTCATCATCTGGCCAAAATTGTACAACTGTACCATGTCTATCTGTTTCACCCACAACATGCAATTCCTCAATAATATCGCCACGTTCAAAAGAAATTTGGTGAATCTGACCATTTTTATGGACTTGTACAGTCAATTTCTTGGAAAGGGCGTTAACTACTGAAGCACCAACACCATGCAAACCCCCAGAAACTTTGTATCCGCCACCGCCAAATTTACCACCTGCATGCAAAACAGTATAAACCGTTTCAACGGCAGGGCGACCTGTATTCGCTTGAATATCTATGGGAATTCCCCGACCATCATCGGAAACAATTACACTGTTGTCCTCTTCAATTGACATATTTATCTCAGATGCAAAACCTGCTAAAGCCTCGTCGATTGAATTATCAACAATTTCCCAGACCAGGTGATGCAAGCCTGCTGCACTTGTTGAACCAATATACATACCAGGACGCTTACGAACAGCTTCAAGTCCTTCTAAAACCTGAATTTGACTGGCATCATATTGCTGAGCTAATTCTTTTTTATTTTGTTCAAACTCTGCCATTATTTTATGCACCTTCCTTATTCACTGAACCGTTTTCGATATAAAATATCGTAGGTTCTTCAATTTTGTTCCGTTTTATACCATCCAGACTTGTGGTCGTTAAAAAGGTCTGGACTTTCTTCTCAATTGTTTTTAAAAGATGTGTCTGTCGATCGTCATCTAATTCCGACAAGACATCGTCCAATAAAAGAATTGGATATTCGCCCAAAACCTCATTCATGCATTCTATTTCCGCTAATTTCATACTCAAAACGGTTGTCCTCTGTTGCCCTTGAGAGCCGAATTGATGAACATTTTTATCATTCACATAAAAAACAAGATCATCGCGGTGCGGACCAAACAAAGTTGTACCTTGCTCACGTTCGCGTTCCCCAACCCGTTTCTGTTCAGCCAATAGCTTTTCAAACAGTTGGTCTTTGTCATCGTTTTTTTTATAGTCAATTGTTGACTTATAGCGAATCCGTAGATGCTCTTTTCCATTAGAAATTTGATTATGTAAGGGATCGGCCCATTTTTCCAATTGTTCCACAAAAGTCAGACGTGTTTTTATGATGCTTGTTGCCTGAAGGATCAGCTGCTCCGTCAGAACATCAAGATAGACCAAATCGCGTGCTTGACGCATCAACAATTGCTTTAAATATAAGTTTCGTTGCTTCAATAGTCTTTGATATTGCACCAAGTCGAATAAATAAACGTGGCTCATTTGGCCTAATTCCATATCCAAAAATTTCCGTCTATTGCTCGGGGGACCTTTTACTAAGTCCAAATCTTCCGGAGCAAATAAAACCACATTAAGTTTACCAACGTAATCAGACAGTCTTTTTTGTTCTAAATGATTCACTTTAGCTATTTTTCCCTTTTTAGTAAATTTCAACTCAAGGGGATAATCGCTGGCGCGTCTTTCTATCTTACCCGACAAAGTGGCAGTATCCTCTTGCCAACGAATCATCTCTTTTTCGTTAGCAGTACGAGGACTTCTTGCCATTGATAAAGCATAAATTGCTTCCATCAAGTTCGTCTTACCTTGGGCGTTCTCACCTAAAAAGACATTGATACCGGATGAAAAAGCCAGCGTCAATGCCTCATAATTACGGAATTGGCGAAGCGTTATTTCTTTAAGAATCATGGTGAAGATTCATCAACGGTTTCATTGCTTTGAATAAAAAATTTACCTTCGTTAGGTAATTCAACCATCATGCCCGGATATAGTTTCCGTCCCCGACGATTTTCTTTTTCATTATCTACAAAAACAACGTATTCAGATAAATACCATTTTGCCATTCCACCGCTGGAAATAACGTCTATGTGTTTAAGTAATTGTCCCAGTGTAATGAAATCTTCATCAATATAAACAATATTTTTCAAGATTTTCACCCTATTTCATTAAAATAAGCGTGGAACCTCTCGAATCCACACTTTCCACTTATTATTATACACTTTTTTGGGTGAAAATTCAAATAGAGGGCAAAAAAGTGCCTTTCTAACGATTATAGGTTATAAACGACAAATATATACAATTTGTTCAAAAGCCATATATAAATCAAAAAAGAAAGAAGCATGAACGCCTCTTTCTTTTTTTTGATTTATTAATATGTTCTCACAGGTGTAATTAATTGTATGAAAGATTGTGGTATTTCTGTATTGTCGTCGGCTGGTACAACCGTAAACGGACGAATTGGTGCAGTGAAACCAATGACAACATTTTGATGACCAAATGTTCTAAGCGCATCTTTCAAATAATCAGGGTTGAAAGAAATCACTAACGGATCTCCAGTTGCTTCCGTGTACTCTAATTCTTCCTCAACCGTTCCGATTTCAGGTGAATTCCCCGACAATTCAACATGATCAGCAGAAATAGACAACTTAATGACATTATTTTTGCCTTCATGTGATAGAAGGGAAGCGCGATCTGTAGCTTGCAACAAGTCATTCGCATTAATAGTCAACTCTGTAACTGAGTTTGCTGGTATTAATCGATTTGTATCTGGATAGTATCCTTCTAAAAGACGTGAGTAGAAGTACAGG
Organism: Jeotgalibaca sp. A122; assembly: GCF_052266715.1. Classification (NCBI taxonomy): domain Bacteria; kingdom Bacillati; phylum Bacillota; class Bacilli; order Lactobacillales; family Carnobacteriaceae; genus Jeotgalibaca; species Jeotgalibaca sp. A122. The sequence goes on from NZ_JBQPRB010000009.1 coordinate 12,984, forward strand.
TTTTCAGCTTTAAATAGAACTTGGTTCTGAGTAACCATCATTTCGATTGTATCTTGATCTTCTATTATTTTTGAAAGTTCGGTCAAACTTTTACCAGGAATAATAACTTTATAACTCTTGTCTTTTAATGATTCCGGAACATTAATCGGAATAATACGTTGACTTAAACGGTGACTGTCAGTCGCAACGGCTTTTAATTGACCATTTTCAATAGTGATGTTAACACCGGTCAGGATAGGGCGGCTTTCTTGGGTTGATGTTGCTATAACAGTATGCTGAATAACTTGTTTAAACAAGGTTGTTGGTAATGTAATAACTTCATTTGAATCAATTACCGGAAAGTTGGGATAATTATCGACATCAATACTATTGATATTAAAAGCCGCATGGGCAGACGTAATGGCTGTTTGGAAATTATCTCCCACTTCTATCGTTAATTTTTCATCCGACATTTTTCTTACAATTTCATTGAAGATACGGGCAGGAAGAACAATGCCGCCTTCTTCAATAACTTCTAATTGATTGTCTTCATCTGAGACTGGGACAAATATTTCGATAGAGATATCAGAGTCACTACCACTCAACATTAAACCACTTTGATCGATAGTCATTTTAACCCCGGTTAATACAGGAATAGTCGTTCGGGATGAAATAGCCCGTTGAACATCTGCTAGGTATTTCGTGAATTTGGATCGATTAATTGTAAACTTCATATTGCTTCCCTCCGTCATAAATTATATTAATAAAAAATAGTAGTAGTAGTAGGGGCTGTTGATAGTGTGGAAAACAGTTTGGAATGCATAAAAACAAAAGATTTCCACATGTGGACAACTTGTGCATAAAGATGTTTAAGAATAGTTGAATTATCCACACCCACCAAAATCTATTTATTTTTCAATTTTTCAGTGATGGTTTTTATTTCATGTTCCAGGCTGCTGTCTTTTTTGATGGCGGTCTGAATTTTATCATAAGCATGAAGAACTGTTGTATGATCTTTACCACCAAACTCCTGTCCAATTTTAGGCAAGGAGCTATCTGTTAACTCTCTGGAGAGGTACATAGCAATTTGGCGGGGAAGAACGATACCTTTTGTACGCTTTTTCCCTTTTAATTCTTCAATGGTTATTTGATAAAACTTGGAAACAGTTTGCTGAATCACATAAATACTGAGTGCTTTAGGTTTATCAGTCGGCAAGATGCTTTTTAATGCATCAGCAGCCAGGCTGGTTGTAATGTCTTTACCTTGAATAGCTGAAAAGGCTTGGACTCTTACCAAAGCACCTTCTAGTTCCCGAATATTGGAGTCGATTTGACCCGCAATGTAACTCAATGTGTCATCCGGGATTTCTAACCGTTCACTGTTTGCTTTATTTCTCAAAATTGCAATCCGTGTTTCCAAATCAGGTGGAGTTATGTCGACGGACAGTCCCCAAGCAAAACGAGAGACTAATCTTTCCTGCAATTTTGGAATTTCATTGGGTAACCGATCACTGGTTAGAACAATTTGTTTCCGTTCATCATATAAAGCGTTGAATGTATGGAAAAATTCTTCCTGCGTTCCTTCTTTATCGGCAAAGAACTGAATATCATCAACTAAAAGTAAATCGACACTTCGATATTCATTCCGAAATTGTTCCTGGGTTCGATTCTGAATGGAATTGATAAAATCATTAGCAAAAGTTTCACTGCTGACATATTTTACTTTGGCATCTGGGCGTAATTGCATCATTTGATGGCCAATCGCATGCATCAAATGCGTTTTACCTAAACCTACCCCTCCATAGAAGAAAAGGGGATTATAAATTGTTCCTGGTTCTTCTGCCACGACGAGTGCAGCAGCATGTGCCATTTGATTTCCTTTACCTATAACAAAAGTGTCAAAGGTGTATTTGCTATTTAGTTGTGCCTGTTTAAACGGTTTTTTTCCGTTAACATGAGGCCTTTCTTTTTCGATAGCAGGCATTTCTTCATTTTTTATCATGAAAATAGGCGATATTTCTTTATTTGTAAATTCATAGATGCCTTCGACAACCCTTGTAGCCAGATTATTTTGCCAATAATCCTTGTGAAGGGAAGACGGAACTTCGATAATGATATTTGTTTCCGTTAAACGAACAGGGACAGCACTATCGATCCATGTGTCGTAGCTGACTTTGGAAAGCGATTCTTTGAATTTTTCTTGTAGATAGCGCCAGAGAGAATAAATATCTTCCAATAGGAGCTTCCTCCTTCTTTTAAATTTTTGATTGTTTTCGCAAATATCAAGTATACATTATTTTAGCATTCCTGTGAAAGGTTTTCCACAACTCTTTAATCTGTGCATAAACATTTCCCAAGGCAGTTAAAAAGTTTTCCACAAGCTGAAAAACAGATGGGGATAATTTCATGAAAAAGAAAAACAGCTAACAAGAATTGTGGATAACCATCAGAAGACAAAGGTTGATATCGTTGGGTTTTCGATGCTTACCCACAAGTTGTGGAAGTTATCCCCTGTTTTTCATTAACAAACTGTTCCTATGTGGACAACTGCTGAAAAAGGTTGGGATAAGGGGTGGGGGGTATTTTGTTTATACCGGGGACTGTGCAAAATAGAGAGAGAATGTGGATAAAAAATATTTTATTTGTTTTAAAAAAAGGTTTATCAATTCAATAAAATGTGCTATTATAATCGAGTGAGTCAAAAATACTTAGTTTTACTTGACAGATAGCCTAATGTTTCCTTATAATGTTTGGGACTATCTAGAAGAATTTTGCATATGTCATTATAGAAGCAAACATTATCAGGAGGTGCAAAAAAATGAAAAGAACTTTCCAACCGAAAAAACGTAAACGTCAAACAGTTCATGGTTTCCGTAAACGCATGAGTACAAAAAACGGCCGTAATGTATTAGCAAGTAGACGCCGCAAAGGCAGAAAAGTATTGTCTGCATAAGATCACTGACCGTCAGTGGTCTTTTTTTTTACATAAAACTTATAGGAAAGAGGATACAGGATGCGTAAATCTTTTCGAGTAAAAAAAGAAAAAGAGTTCCAGAATGTATTCCATACTGGCTCTTCAAAAGCAAATCGCCAGTTTGTCATCTATAAAATGCCTAAAGAAGGACAGGACCATTTTCGAGTGGGGTTGTCCGTTGGTAAAAAAATTGGTAACGCAGTCACCCGTAATGCTGTAAAAAGAAAAATCCGTCAGGCTCTTTTAGAATTAAAACCGCAAATTAAGTCTGAAATTGATTTTATAATTATTGCACGCCAACCAACTGCGAATTTAACTACAGAAGAAATTAAAAAAAATCTGCTACATGTGTTAAAATTAGCACATGTAATATAGTTCAAAGGAGGAAATTTTGTTGTCTAAGCGGAAGCGATTACTTTTATCTTTGGGACTGGTTATGGTCATGCTGGTTTTGTCGGCATGTGGTAACACGGCTCCCATCACTTCTGAGAGTACTGGATTTTGGGATGGAATTGTTATTTATAATTTTTCTCGTTTCATTATTTTCCTATCAGAAATGTTCAATAATAGTTATGGTATGGGAATTATCATCTTTACATTTATTATTCGGGTCGTTTTAATCCCATTAAATTATTTCCAAACAAAGAGTACACGGAAGATGCAAAAAGTGCAGCCCCAAATCAAAGAGCTGCAAGCAAAATATGCATCCAAGGATACACAGACCCGTGAATTACTGCAATCGGAAATTTCTCGAGTTTATTCTGAAAATGGTGTGAATCCATACGCTGGTTGTTTACCAGCTGTTGTTCAAATGCCAGTGATGATTGCTTTGTATCAAGCCATCAGTCGTACAGAAGTACTACGTGAAGGAACATTCTTATGGATGAACTTGGGAGAACGTGACCCATACTTCATTTTACCGGTATTAGCTGCAATATTGACTTACTACACATCTAAATTGACGATGATGTCTCAACCAGATGGTGGTGGCCAAGCTAAAGCTATGCTGTATACAATGCCAGCAATGATTTTATTCGTAGGTATTTCTTTACCAAGTGCGTTATCATTATATTGGGTAGTAAGTAATGCATTCTCTGTTGGTCAAACATTGATCATGAATAATCCTTACAAAATCATTGCAGAACGCGATGAAGAGGAACGGGCTAAGAGAGAACGTGCAAAAGCGCTGGAAAAAGCTAGAAATCCGAAGAAAAAGAAAAGAAAATAATTTGTTCTTTGAAATGGAAGGATGGACAATTGATGGAAAACGAAAAAATTGTAGTGCGCGAGACAACGGTTGATCAAGCAATCAGCAAAGGGTTAGCTCAACTAAATTTAGGCAGCCATGAAGTAGACATCAAAATCATTTCTGAAGGGAAAAAGGGACTTTTCGGTTTTGGCCAAAAGGACGCTGAGGTGGAATTAACACCTAAAGTGCTCCCGGAAATGGATGAACCAGGTGACATTGCTATTTTTGAAAATGAGGAACGTGCCAATCATCTTGCTGAAAACCCGGAAACTGAAGCTCCTGTAACCCAAGAGGACAACTATGATTATTCTGATACGTTGGAATATGCTGATGAAGATGAAGAAGAGGAAGATTTCGATGAAGAACCTGCTTCTGAATCCTCACGCCAAGAAGCTATTTCAAGTGTTAGCGATTATTTAACAAAAACTGTTGAAGTTTATGGTGCACCTGCCGAAGTGACAGCAGAAGTAAAACATAATATCATCACTTTCCAGATCGATACCAACAAACCAGGTTTAGTCATAGGTAAACATGGAAAAATTATTAATGCGTTACAAATATTGGCACAAACTATTTTCCAACAACATGAACGCAGTCGCGTGTCTGTTGTGGTTAATGTGGGAGATTACCGGGAACGCCGGGCGAGCATCCTGGAAAACATTGCGGATCGTACAGCGGAACGTGTACTGCGTACAAAGCAACCAGTCTTCCTTGAACCGTTACCAGCTTTCGAACGGAAACAAATCCATGCTTATTTAAGCAAAAACAAACGTATTTCAACTCACTCTGAGGGTAAAGAACCACATCGTTACCTCGTAGTAGAAATATCAGAATAAAATTTTCAAAAAGCTATCTCTTCGTTTTGGAAGAGATAGCTTTTTTATTTGGGAAACAATAAACTGGTATTAAAAGGGAGGAGTTCACTGATGGAGAAAATGAAGTTAACCGCAAAAGATAGTTTGGGCATTTCTATTGCCATCTATGCGGTGGATGATCCTATTGGGGTGGTACAAATTATTCATGGATCAAAGGAGCATAAGGGCCGCTATGCCGATTTTTGTAGCTACTTGCAAAAAGAAGGTTTTGCGGTTGTTATAGCTGATATTCGTGGCCATGGTGAATCCATTAACGAAGCAAATCCATTTGGTTTCATGGATGGTCCAGATCGGGTCATCGAAGACCAATTATTGGTAACTGATTTTATTAAAAAACGCTATCCAGAAAAAGAAATTTATTTGTTTGGACACTCATTAGGGTCCCTGTTTGCCCGTATTTATATTCAAAATCATGACCATCTCATTTCCAAGCTGGTCATGACAGGAACGGTTAACTACGTGTATGGTGTAGAAATTGCTGAGATGTATGGCCGGTTATTGACGCGCTTGCGTGGTAAGGATGGCGACAGTCTCCTGATTCGTCTTATAAAAAAAATTCAGGGAGAAGAAGCAATGACATGGGTAAGTGTAAATAAAGATAATCTCATGGCAATCAAGAACGATCCAATGATAGTCAAGGAATATGCTAATATTTCTCTCTTAACCATCATCCAAGCAGACAGAATGATGCATCTAGAATCAATGTTTGAATGTAAAAATCCTGCTTTAAAAATACTGAGTCTGACCGGGGATGGCGATCCAGTGACGGGAAGAGATCGTGGATTGAGTGAATCACTCACGTTTTTGAAAAAGGTCGGTTATAAATATATAACAAAGATGGTTTATCATGGAATGAATCACGAAGTGCTGAATGAAGAAAATAATGGCTTGGTTTACAAGGATATTGTACGTTTTTTAAAAAAGTAGACAAAGAAGTTTTTTAATGATATTCTAATTTTAATTGAAAAAAGAGGTAGCAATGTAAAAAAGTAATCAATGGGAGAAGGCATTCAATGATCATTGATGAAAGGTAATCATTGCCGAACGATGCAGATTGGCAAATTTCCATCGTGGGGGTATAGGAAATACTTATATCACTCCTACTTGAAAAGTAGAGGCGCTGAGAAATTGTTACATCCACTGTAAAAATTTAGAAGGCGCCAGAAATGGCGTCTTTTTTGTACAAAAAAACCAGTATTCAGGAGGAAAATAAATGAAAGAACTCGTTATCGGAGGTATGACGGCGGGCGAATTGGTAGCTCAGTACGGGACACCACTTTACGTTTACGACCAAGCGAAACTTGAAAACAACTTGGAAGCTTATACGCAAAACTTTAAATCAGATTTATTTCAAACAAAGATACTCTATGCATCGAAAGCTTTCCAGACCATCGGAATGTTGGATTTGATTGCTAACTATGGTTTAGGCGTGGACGTTGTTAGTGGCGGTGAATTATATACGGCACTACAATCAGATGTGCCAGTTGAAAAAATTCATTTTCACGGAAATAATAAAACAACCGAAGAACTCCGTATGGCTTTTGAAAGTGGCATCGTGCATATTGTTGCTGACAACGTGATGGAGCTGGAAGAAATTGCGGAATTGGCGGAAGAATACCAACGAGCAGTCACTATTCAAATTCGATTGAATGTCGGCATTGAAGCGCATACGCATGAATATATCGTGACAACACATATTGATTCAAAATTCGGGATCGCCTTTGGTAGTGAAGATTATCAAGCTTGTCTGGCTATCTTTGAAAAGAGTGATTATCTTCATTTGGAAGGTTTCCATGTTCATATCGGCTCTCAAATTTTTGAAATGGATGCTTGGTATGCCGCCATCGATAAAATGCTTGGCTATTTGGCAACGTTCGATTATCCGATGACTCTCAACTTGGGCGGAGGCTTTGGCGTGCGTTACACAGATGAAGATCAACCCATGCCTATTAAAGAAAATATGGAACAGATTTTATCTTATTTAGAGGGGAAATTACAGGAAACTGGCGTTACGATCAATGAAGTAGTGATTGAGCCTGGTCGCAGTTTAGTAGCAGAAGCCGGGATTACCCTTTATGAAATTGGTTATCAAAAACAAACACCCAATAAGCATTATTATTTTGTGGACGGTGGAATGGGGGATAACATCCGACCAAGCTTGTACCAGGCAAAATATGCCTGTGATGTTGCCAATAAAATAGATGCAGAAAAAACAGAATTAGTGACGGTAGCAGGAAAATACTGCGAATCCGGTGATGTTTTGATTCATGATGTCCATTTACCACCTGTTGAAAAAGGCGATGTGTTGGTGGTTTATTCAACCGGAGCGTATGGTTACTCGATGAGCAGTAACTATAACCGCAATCCGACGCCAGCCGTCGTTTTCGTAAAAGATGGTAAAGCGAGAGAAATTGTTAAGCGACAAACCTTGGCAGATTTAATCAGGAATGATGTAAAAAACGGAGGCGAGTGGAAATGATTGAAGGATCGATGGTTGCATTGGTTACCCCAATGAATGAAGATGGTAGCATCAATTATACGAAGACGGCAGAATTGCTGGAATGGCATATTCAAAGCGGGACGGACGGTATCGTTATTTTGGGTACGACCGGAGAAGCTTCAACAATGACCTTTGAAGAGGAAAAAGAATTGCTCGCCTTCTGTAACGAGAAAATTGCCAAACGCGTGCCGATGATAGTGGGTAGCGGCAGCAATAGCACCGCCACGGCGATTTCCAACAGCCAGGCTTTTACGGCATTGGGAGCCGATTATCTGTTGGTGGTCACCCCGTATTACAATAAAGCAAACGATGCTGGCATGATCCGTCATTTTGAGATGGTGGCCGACAGTGTGGATGTGCCGATTATCATGTACAACATCCCGGGTCGTACGGGCTGCAGCATTGCGCCAGAAGTGGTGGGCAAACTGGCCCAGCACCCGAATATCGTGGGGCTCAAGGAAGCGTCCGGTGATATCAGTTATGTGATGAACGTTGCCCAATACGTGAGCGCTGATTTTGCGCTTTACAGCGGCAACGACGATATGATTATACCGTTATTGAGTGCCGGTGGAACGGGAGTCATCAGTGTCTGGGCAAACATCATGCCGAAAACGGTCCATGATATGGTCCGCCTGTATTTGGATGGAAAAACAGGAGAGGCGTTGGCAATTCAATTGAAATATCTGGAACTCATCCACTCCCTGTTCTATGATGTTAATCCGATTCCAGTCAAATATGCCATGAACTGGATGGGCTGGGATGTCGGTTCCTTGCGCATGCCACTTGGGGAAATGGAAGAGGCCGCCTACCAACGGATGGTAAAAGTTTTGGAGCGGTTTGAGGAGGAATTGCGTTGAAAATTGGACTAGTAGGTTATGGCGCCATGGGTAGGGTCGTGGAACAATGTGTCGATTCAAAAGATGAATTAATTATTTTTGCACCAGAAAAAGATTCAACTTTGACAAGTGAAAGTGAGAAAGTGGATGTGTTGATCGATTTCTCAAATCCACGTGCATTGGATGCGATTTTAGCCTATGTGAAAGAAAATAACGTACCATTAGTCGTTGCGGCTACGGGGCATAGTGAGGAGCAGCTGGCGCAAATACAGGAGCTTTCTGAAACCGTTCCGGTACTTAAAAGTGCAAACTTCAGCTTGGGTGTGATTTTGGTAAACCGGATGTTACGGGATTATTCACCCATATTGAAAGATTTCTTTGATATTGAAATCATCGAAAAACATCACCGGTTGAAAGAGGATGCTCCTTCCGGTACGGCAAAAATGTTCGCGGACACCATCAATGAGACGTTAAATTATGACTTCATTTATGGACGCGAAGGCAGCAGCAAACGACAGGATAAGGAAATTGGCGTGCATGCTGTTCGGGGCGGTTCAATCGTTGGTGAACATGAGGCGATTTTTGCCGGCCAGGATGAAGTGATTTCGATTAAACACGAAGCATTCTCTAAAAAAATATTTGCCAATGGTGCCTTGAACGGTGCCAAGTGGTTGGCGGATAAAGCTCCGGGTATGTATGACATGGAAGATGTCTTATTTGGATAATTAAAAAAGACGAATCACAGTTATCGAGCTGCGATTCGTCTTTTATTGTGTGAGTTTAGTTTCAAAACGTTTGGTGGTGCGGCATTTAGGAATTTATGAAGCCCCGAACGCCGCATTTTCGGAAAAAATGCGGCGTTCCCATCCAAAATATTTTCTAAAAGCCGCAATTTAGCGAAAAGTGCGACGTTCCCGAAAAAAATACTTCAGGAACGCCGCACTAGCTGTTAAATTTTACGTTTTTCCAAAATCCCCAGCGCTAATCCCATGGCCAAACCCTTAAATATTCCGATGAAAGCCGGGGCAAAGATGACCCATCCATTCGGTCCAAAGGTGTCTTCAAAGAAGTTCATAAAGCTACTGCCATAAATCGGCAAATAGTCATAAAGAAAACCACCTATCAGGAATACAACAGCCCCAATAGTTGCAAATAAAATGGCCCCTCGCAGTTTTCCAATAATACCACCGAAGATGAGACCCATCACGATTCCCATAATCATATAACTGATATAACGAGGAACTGGGAGACTAAGCCCAATGAAGGAGCCTAAAAAATAAGAAATAAAAGTTGCAATAATCGCAGCGATCACTACTTTCCAAATTTTGAAACGATCGGGGACGAAGAAACCAAGAATTAATCCCCAAATCGTACCTTCAACAATTGAACCAAGAGGTAATTCAAATTGTGTCAAGATAAGCCCATTGACCACTCCAGCAATAGTAAAAGCCAGTATTCCCATGAGTGCCAGAAACAAGATGTGTTTATTATCGCGTTTCATTTCCATGACACTGACCTCCAATCTAATCAAGCCATGCGTTATTCCTCACACCTATTATATCACGGTACGGTTCCTGACTAGGTGTGGTTAGCTTAAATGTATAGCAACAGATTCACCCATTATCGTTCTTCTCTGTCGTTTTTATTCAAAAACCTAACCATCAAAAATTTAATTGACATTAGATAGATGGAAGTCTATATTTTAGATAGAAGAACATCTATGTAGAATGAAACAAGATTATAAATCAGGAAGAAGGAAAACGAAATGAAACAATTCACTATTTATGAACCAGCGATGTGTTGTAGTACAGGGGTGTGTGGCCCTTCTATCGACGAAAACTTGATACTGTTTACCTCAGCGATGGAGGCACTCAATTCTGTCAAGGATTTAGAGGCTGTAAGATATAATTTATCCAATAACCCGCAAGCCTTTGTTGCGAATGAAAAAGTGAGCGCACTCTTGCAAGAAAGAGGCGCTTCAGCCTTGCCGATTACGGTCCTTGACAACGAAATCAAAAAAGTGGGCGAGTATCCTTCATTAGATGAAATCACCGCCTATACGGGGATTGTATTTGTGAAGACTGGCCAAGAAGGAAGTTGTTGCGGTGGAGACGCCGGCTCATCCTGTTGTTAAGAAGAACTTTTTTGGGAGATGAAAAAAATGGAAATGTATCAACCTAAAGACCATATTTTAACAAAATATTTGTTTTTTACCGGTAAAGGGGGCGTAGGTAAAACATCTACGGCTTGTGCTACTGCAATAAGCCTAGCAGATAGTGGAAAAACTGTCATGCTGGTCAGCACAGATCCAGCAAGTAATCTACAGGATGTGTTTGGACGCGAATTGGATAACAAAGGAACAGCTCTTGAAGAAATACCAGGATTAGTTGTAGCAAACTTTGATCCGATTACAGCTGCTCAAGAATATATGGAGTCCGTTGTCGGACCCTATCGAGGTCTGCTTCCTGAATCAGCAATTGCCAACATGGAGGAGCAACTTATGGGTTCATGTACGGTTGAAATTGCTTCTTTTAACGAGTTTGCTGGTTTTCTGACCAACCCACAAGTAGAAGAAAAATTTGATTATATTATTTTTGATACGGCACCAACAGGCCATACTTTACGGATGCTTCAGTTGCCTTCTGCCTGGAACGATTTTTTGGATGAAAATACCACGGGAACTTCCTGCATGGGTCAGCTTTCTGGACTAGGGGATAAAAAAGAAAGTTATGAACAGGCCGTAAAAACGCTGGCAGATAGTACGAAAACAACGCTGCTATTGGTCACCCGTGCACAAGAGGGTCCGATTCTGGAAGCAAACCGCGCTTCCAAAGAGTTGGGCGAATTAGGGATTAAAAACCAAAAATTAATTGTAAATGGTTTGTTGGAACGTGCCACGGATTTCGTTTCTCAAAAGTATGCGGATGATCAAGAAAAGGTGCTCCAAAGCATGCCAAAACATTTACGCCAATGCCCTGCTTTGAAGATTCCGCTTCGTGCTTACAATTTAACCGGAATCGATAATTTACGAAATTTATTAAAAGATCACCAAGAAGTTCCCGCTGTAAAAGAATCACAAGCGGAAAAATACCCACGTTTACAAACAATCATTGATGACTTGGCTGATTCCCATAAGCGTGTTATTTTTACGATGGGGAAAGGTGGGGTTGGAAAAACAACTATAGCTGCGACCATTGCATTGGGATTGGCCGAAAAAGGGAAAAAAGTTCACTTGGCCACAACTGATCCTGCTGCCCACTTGGACTTTATCATTCAAGAATCCAATCAAATCAAAATGAGTCATATCGATGAAAAATTGGAACTAAAAAAATATACCGAGGAAGTCTTAAGTAAGGCGCGTCAAACCATGTCAGGTGAAGACCTCGCTTACGTGGAAGAAGATTTACGTTCACCATGTACGCAAGAAATCGCCGTCTTTAGAAGATTTGCTGATATTGTTGCAACGGTAGATGCAGATGTAGTTGTCATTGATACTGCTCCGACCGGGCATACGCTATTGTTACTCGATTCTTCTCAAAGTTATGCGAAAGAAGTAGAACGCTCATCAGGTGAAGTTCCAGAATCAGTGGTGAACTTGCTTCCTGTGTTACAAGACCCTGAACAGACAGAAGTAGTGATGGTGACTTTACCGGAAAACACACCGGTATACGAATCTCTTCGTTTGCGAGACGATTTGGACCGTGCGCAAATAGCTCACACTTGGTGGGTCGTCAATAATAGCATGCTTTCTAGTGGAACTACTAACGACTTACTATTGGCTCGTTCCCAGAATGAACGCGAATGGATTGAGCGGGTTGCTGAAACATCCAACAATCACTTTGCAGTAGTGGAGTGGAGCCCTGTTGAATTAAAAGGAAAAACATTAACAACAATTTTATAATGTTATTAAAAAGGAGGAAGCTCATTGAATTATGAAGAATATGCAAAGGCTATGAAGGCCTTATCTGACCCAAATCGTGTTAAGATATTGGATTTACTTTCTTGTGGTTCGCTTTGCGCGTGTGATGTATTGGAACATTTTGATTTTACCCAACCCACCTTATCGCACCATATCAAAGTATTGGTAGAAGCTGGGTTTGTTACTACAGAAAAAAAAGGCCTGTGGCACAACTATTCAATCAATCAAGAAAATGCTGATGCCTTAATACAAAATACGATGGCCTTGTTACAAAGCACGGAAAGATGTGTGTGCGCAACCGAAAGAACGGTAGAAAGGATGTCAAGTGATGAAAAAGTTAGCACTCTATGAAACAGCCTTATGTTGTAGCACAGGCGTTTGTGGCCCTTCCGTTGATGATAATCTTATCCGGATTACTGCTGTCATGCAGCAAGTCAAGAAAACCGACGGCGTCATGATGGTTCGATATAATTTGGCCCAAAATCCGAATGCTTTCATCCGGAATGAACAAGTGAGACAAATGCTACAGGACAAGGGAGCGGACTGTCTCCCAATCACCGTTGTGGAAGAGCAAATTGTCCACTTCGGGAGCTATCCGACCAACGAAGAAATCGAAGCGTTCTTAGCTATCGAACTCCATGAAGAAGTAAATTAAATAATGAAAAGAGGGTAATAGATGAAAATTATTATTATTGGTTCGGTTGCAGCGGGGACATCAGTGGCTGCCAAGGCACGAAGAAATACAGAAGAAGCTGAAATTGTTGTATACGATCAAGGTAAAGATATCTCCTATTCAGTTTGTGGCATCCCTTACCAAATTGGTGGGGAAGTAGAGACTATTGAACAATTGACGCCACGTAATGTGGCCTGGTTCAAGAAACGTTATGAAGTAGACATCTTCACAGAACACCGCGTAACCCGCGTAGACCATGATAATAAGACGCTTGAAATTACCGATTTAGCGACTGGTGAAACGAAAAAAGATCATTATGATGTGTTGGTGTTGGCTACGGGCGCATCGCCAGTTACACCACCTCCATTTGATCAAAATGAATACGATAATGTTTTCCAAGTACGTAATATCCAGGATAATCGTGATATTTCAGCTTTCCTTTCTTTGAATCAACCAAAAAGAGCCCTTGTAGTGGGGTCTGGCTTTATCGGTTTGGAACTAACTGAGCAGTTGGTACATAAAGGTTTGGAAGTAACGCTTGTTGAAATGCAGAATCAAGTGATGCCCCCGATGGATGCGGACATGGCATTTCGTGTTGAGGAACAGTTAGAAGCTAATGGGGTTCATCTTCTACTTGGCGACACCGTCAAGAGTATTGAAGGCGAAGGTACAGCCAAACGCGTAGTTACTTCAAAAGGCGAAAGTTTGGAAGCAGATGTTGTCTTCCTTTCCGTCGGCGTTCGCCCGAACACAGAACTGGCTAAACAGATTGGTGTGGAAATCGGTGCTACTGGCGCTGTGAAAGTGAATAAAAAAATGCAGACGAATGTTCCTGATGTCTACGCTGTCGGGGATGTAGCAGAAAGTTTCTCTGTTATTACCGGAAACCCGATTTACCGTCCGCTTGGTTCAACGGCGAATAAAATGGGTAGGATTGCTGGGGATGTCATCACAGGTGGCAACTTGGAGCATCGTGGTGTGCTGGGAACAGGGATTTTCCGTATCTTTGATTGGCATGTAGGCCAAACAGGGCTGACTGAAAAAGAAGCAGTCAAAGAAGGCTTTGACTTTGAGGTTCTATACAATATTAAACCGGCTCATGCCGAATATTTAGGTGGTAAGGAAATGACCATCAAAGCATTGGCTGACAAGAAAGACGGACGCATCCTGGGTGCTCAGGTAATTGGTAAGGGCGGCGTGGATAAACGCGTTGATGTGATTGCAACTGCAATTACGTTTGGTGCCAAAGCAGAAGATTTATTCCATCTGGACTTAGCTTATGCACCGCCATTTGCGACAACAAAAGATCCTGTTCTTTATACGGGCATGGCTCTTGATAATGCGTTACACGGCAATCCTTTAATCACGCCTGAAAAATTAATTGAAAAAAGCAATGAAGAAAAGAGCCTTCAAATTATTGATACGCGCTCCAAGAAAGATTTTGAGAAATCGCACGTCGAAGGCGCGGTTCATATTCCTCTGGGAGAGTTACGCCAACGTGCCGATGAGTTGGATAAATCACGTCCGACCGTGACTTATTGCAACAAAGGGGTAACCGGAAATGCAGCGCAAAATGTACTCTTGAACCTTGGCTTTACGGAAGTTTATAACCTTTCCGGTGGAAATAAAAACTATCAAAGTTATATCAAGATGCTAAATAAATAAAAAAAACGCCATCAGCTAAAAAAGCTGATGGCGTCTTTCTATTTACTCTACTTTATCAGGAATAACCTTCATTAACATGATGGTCAAGAATACCATCAAACCAACCAAAATTAGTTTGACCCAATAAATCGGGGCAGCCCAAACGGAAATACCCATTAAAAAATATATGTTAAATAGGATTTGCCATTTCTTGCGACGGGGAATAGATTTTGTTTTGGCATAGTCTGCAACGTAAAAGTTATAAATTTTCGTTTTTTGTAACCAGACATGAAACCGACTGGAGCTATTGGCAAAACAATAACCAGCCAACAACAAAAAGGGCGTTGTCGGTAAGACGGGAATAATCGCCCCAATGCTTCCTAAACCGAAAGAAATGAGTCCTATAGTAAGTAGGAATGTACGTTTAATTGTAATTCACCCTTTTTATGAAAAAAATTGGCGTAACAGGTTCATGGTTAGTGGTGCGATGACGACAGTAACAATACCGGTAATGACAATTGCCAAACTGGACATGGCCCCTTCAACTTCACCGATTTCAATCGCTTTTGAAGTTCCCATTGCATGAGCACCCGCACCCATACCAATACCTTGAGCAACCGGATCATCAATTTTAAATATTTGAAAAAGACGCGGACCAACTAAAGCCCCAAAAATCCCTGTTAAGACAACAAGGGCAACCGTTAGGGAAGCAATCCCCCCGAGTGACTCTGAAATCCCAACCGCAATGGCGGTTGTGATTGATTTTGGCAGCAGGGTTGCAACCATGGTTTGATCAAGTCGGAATAACAAAGCCAAGGTAATAATCAAGAACGAATGAATAAGAACGCCTAAAAAAATACCGGTGATGATCGCAGGATAATATTTTTTCAAATAAATAATGTTTCTCTCCAACCGAATTGCTAAAGCAACCGTAGCTGGCGTAATAAACATGGTCAAAAATTTCCCGCCAATATCAAAGTTCTCGAATGGAATATCGAGTGTCATTAACAGAATGATAATAGTAACAAAACCAAAAAGCAAAGGAGTAAAGATAACGATTGGCCATTTTCTATAGAGTTTGTCCCCAAGTAAGTACATTGCAAATGTCAGCAAAATACCAAATAGAGGTGTAGTCGTTAATAAATCGATCATTCTTTATCACCTCGTGTTTTCAATTTGATAAATTGGACTATTTTTCCAACTGAAACCATCATAATGATGGTCGTAATAAATGTGATAACCAATAATTGCCACCAGTAGTCTGCCAATAGATCGAAATTTGTCATCAAGGCAACTCCGGCAGGTACGAAGAAAAGAGCCATATTTGAAGTAAGCCAATTCCCTACTTCTTCTACTTGTTCCATTTTCAACCATCCGTAATGCAGGACGATGAATAATAAAATCATCCCAATCACACTACCAGGTATAGGAAAGGGTAACAAGGCGGAAATGAACTCCCCGATAAATGAGAACAAGAGAATCCAGAATAACTGTTTGAAAATTTTCATGTGTGCGCCACCCCAAAATTTAATATGTAAATATTATCACAAACTTGATAATAAAGCATTACTTGGTACCGTTTTAAAAATGAACTTTATTTAAAATGTTATAATATGAGAAAATCCCAAGACCTTATAAATAGATTTGGAGTGACTTTAATGAAAAAACTACTACTCATTCTTGTTGGATTATTCCTTGTATTAAGTGGATTATATATTTTTATGCAGCCTCAATCATTTGTCGCTGAGGTTAGGGTTAAAGCCGATTATGAAGCGGTTATGACAGAAGATGTTGCTTATTTATACTTCGGGCGCGATACTTGCTCTTATTGCCGGGAATTCGAGCCGTTGATGAATGAAGCTATCCAAGAAACGGGAACGAAAGTCTATAAATATGATACGGATAAACATAAGAATGACGGTGATTTCCAGGATATTTTGGATGCGAATGAAGTCAAAACAGTTCCCAAACTGGTCCGCTTGGAAAAGGGCGTCGTGACAGACTATGTTGATCACACGCATACGCAAGCGCAGATCACTGCTTTGTTAACAGAAAACTAAAAGAACTCAGAAAAAGCCAAATTAGCTTTTTCTGAGTTCTTTTTGATTACTCATATGCGAAAACACCTTTGAGTAATCACTTCTTGTCCTAAAGTGATTACTCGAGCAGAAAAACCTCGTTGAGTAATCACTTTTTTGGAAAAATGATTACTCGGAGCGCTAAACATGCCCTGAGTAATCACCTTTAAAATCACAACTGACGATATGGTCGTTTACCATTCCGATAGCCTGCATATAGGAATAAATGATGACGGGACCCACGAACTTGAACCCGCGTTTCTTCAAGTCTTTGCTGATTATCTGGGATATTTCCGTTTGAGCAGGAACTTCGGATTCATGTTCCCAGTCATTATTGATTGGTCCTGAAAATGACCAAATGTAGGCGGAAAAGCTACCGAATTCTTCTTGTATGGCCTGAACCGCAAGCGCGTTCGAACGCACGGAGCGTATTTTAAGTTTATTTTTTACGATATCAGAATTTACCCGTATTTCTTCCAAATCAGAATCGGAAAGCTCAGCACATTCTTCAATTGAGAAGTTATGAAAAGCCTCCCGATACGCCTCACGTTTATTAATGATTAATTGCCACGAAAGACCAGCTTGGGCTCCTTCCAAAGTCAGCATCTCAAATAAGTACCGATCATCATGGTTCTCAACACACCATTCGTTATCGTGATAAGCTTGCATGCGTGTATCTTCTCCTGCCCAGCTACAACGTTTTATCATGGAAACACCTCCTTTTACTCGGCACTATAACATAATTGTGGCCTTCGTATCTCATGAAAAACAATAGAAATATAATTCAATAATGATATTAAACTTATTATCATTATAACCGATATAAATAAAGGTACGTAATTAAATATCTGGATAGGAAGTGTTAAAAATTGGAAACTACAGGATTGAAGAAGCGTAGGAATCGGTGAATTAATAATCACAAATAGTTTTAAACAGCCTTAAGATTTGGTGTAACTTACCGATAAAAAAGCTATTGTAAAAAATGGAAAAATAGGAGTGAATCGTTTGGATTTATCAAAGCAAGGGACTAGTAGTGAATTAAAAGAAAAGAAAAAATGGGTTTCTCAACAAAATGGAAAGGTGAATTTAAATCATTCTCTGAGAACAGGAAAGTTTTCATATAATAATTTAAATATCAAGCAACGCTTATTGTTAATATTCTCCATTATTATGCTCTTTATGACGAGCATTGGTCTAAGTAACCTCTATTCCTTCCAAAAGGTTTACAGCGATGTCGATGAAATGGTGGCGGGTGATATCATAACCATGAAAATCTATGACAATGTTAATTATTATTCCGCACGTCGTTTAGCAGCGGTCCGTGGCTACTTTTTAACAAGCAAAAAAAGTTATGTTGATCAAATTGAGAAGTATACCGATTTACTTAATATCGAAATTAATAAGATATTAGGAAAAGGAGTATCTAAAGAAGTCGAAAAGACTTTTGAAGATTTTTTCTTGCTTGATATTATGCTTGAAGAACAAATTAAATCCGTAATGGAAGGCGGAAATCGTGGAGAAGCACTCAGAGTAGTGAACAGTTACTACAATCCTGAAATTGAGCAATTGACAGAAAATATCCTAACTTATTCAAGCATACAAGCCGATCGGGCAAAAGCAAAAACACAAGATGTTTTATCACAAATTAAATCCAGTATCATAATGATGATAATCATGCTTGTCATTGCTTTTATTTTGAGTGTGATTTTAATTATCATTTTTGCTAATAGTCTTACTAGACCCATCATAAATATCATGAATCGATTGAAATCCATTTCAGAAGGAATCTTAGGTCAAAAACCATTGGAAGTTCCTGGAAAAGGTGAAATATCTGAATTGACGAAGACAACAAATGAACTTCAAGAACGATTCACGAATATGATTACAAACATTTCCGGAGCTGCCGTTGAATTAGCACAACATAGTGAGGAATTATCCCAATCTTCCAATGAAGTAAAGACTGGTGCTGAACAAGTAGCCATGACCATGCAGGAATTGGCGATTGGAACAGAAAACCAAGCACATACAGCCAGCCAAATGGCGACAAACATGGAACAGTTCGGAACCGATTTTGAAAATGCTTCGAAAACCGCTACTGAAATTGGTCATGCATCAAAACAAGTTGTGTCTTTATCCCATCAAGGGAAAGATTTAATGGATTCATCCAGCCAACAAATGGGGCGTATCAATGAAATCGTCCAAGAATCAGTGGGGATGATGACTGCTTTAGATAAGAGTACACAAGAAATCAATAAACTAGTAGTCATTATTCGGGGCATAGCAGATCAGACAAATCTATTGGCGCTTAACGCGGCAATCGAGGCAGCACGTGCCGGCGAACATGGTCGTGGCTTTGCGGTGGTAGCGGATGAAGTTCGTAAATTGTCTGAACAAGTAGGGGATTCGGTGAAAGAAATCACCGGCTTTGTAGAAAACATTCAGAAAGAATCCACTTATGTAGCTAGTTCTTTAGCAGAAGGCTCGTCAGAAGCTAAAGCAGGCCTGGAGAGTATTATTGAAACACGGACGACATTCGACCAAATTTCCCAATCACTAGACCGTATGGTGGAAGAAATAGAAACCATCAACAAAGATATTCTTAACTTGTCCGAAACAAGTGGGGAAATGGGACATGCTATTTCAGAAATCGCTTCTGTTTCCGAAGAGTCTGCTGCTGGTGTAGAAGAAACTTCTGCTGCATCTCAAGAAATTACAAGTACCATGGAAGAAGTAGCTGCTAATGCTAACCAAATTGCCGAACAAGCAGAAATGCTGAACGGAATGGTGGCACAATTTAAACTGTAAGTAATCCAATCTAGGAAAGAGGGATGGCATGACAAAGTTTATAAATTTTATTTGTAACGAACAACATTTTGCCCTTTCGATTGATGGTGTCGAAAAAATATTGCTTTATGGCAATCCAACAATTATTCCCGATACGTCAGATTACATTAGCGGTTTTCAATCTTATAATGAAGCACCGCTAATACTTATTGATATGAAAAAGCGATTATTTAAAGAAAAATTGCAACCCAATGAACAAACAAAAGTCATTGTTACGAATTGGAACGGCAATAAAATTGGACTTATCGTTGAACAAATAACGACTGTGAGAGAATATCCCCAAATAGATACGGACGTTTCAGAAAATGAAAATGCTAAAACAGCCTATTTAGTTGGAACTTTTCAGGAAAATGCTGTCATCACTCTGCATATCGATGTGGAGAAGTTGTTTACCTCAGAAGGCGAACAAGAAATAGTGGGACTAATTGAAAAGCAAAGGAGCTAATGGGGATGGAAAACAGCGTCAAGGTTGGAATTGGTGAATATAAATCTTCTCGCTCCCCGCAATCATTGGTAACTATTGCTTTGGGATCATGTGTAGGCATTGCACTATTTGAGTCACAAACACAAGTAGGCGGTTTGAGTCACATTATGCTGCCGGACAGCACAGCTTTTCATGGCGAAAAAAAACCAGGGAAATTTGCTGATTTGGCTATCCCGTCATTAATCGAGGAGATGCGATTGTTGGGAGCAAGGGGCAATATGACCGCTAAAATCGCTGGTGGTGCAAGCATGTTTAAAGGTAAAAAAACATCTTCTCAAATGCAAATTGGTCAACGGAATATCGAAGCGGTAAAAAGAATTTTACTGGAACTGGATATTCCTATTTTAGGAGAGCACACGGGTGATCATATTGGTCGTTCGATGCTGTTTGACCTTGAGAAGCAAACGGTTCTTATTCGTACTGCGAACCGCGATTACATTGGTTTATAAAAGAGGTGGATGGGATGGCAGTACGTATTTTAGTCGTTGATGATTCAGCATTCATGCGAAAAATATTATCGGCGCAGATTAATAATATTGACGGCTTCGAAGTTGTTGCTACGGCTGTAAACGGCGAAACGGCTTTACAGAAATTGGCTATCTATCAACCAGATGCCATTACCCTGGATGTCGAAATGCCCGGAATGAATGGACTGGAGACCGTAAGACGTATCCGCGAGAAGAGTGATGTTCCTGTATTTATGTTGAGTTCCTTGCAAGGAAAGGATATCACGATTCAAGCTCTGGAATCAGGCGCAACAGATTTTATCGAAAAACCAAAAAATCTCAGAGAAAATCCTGATTCTTTCAAAAAAGAGCTTGCTTCTCATATTCGTGCGATTTTTCAAAAAAAAGAATCACAAACAGAACCTATCAGGCCCATTAAAAAAGTATGTATAGATAATAAACGCTTTAAAGCAGTCGTCATAGGTGCTTCAACGGGTGGACCAAGAGCCCTCCTGGAAGTGATAAGCAAACTGCCAAAAGATTTAGCTGTTCCTGTATTCATTGTTCAACATATGCCCGAAGGTTTTACCAACTCTTTTGCACAGCGTCTGAATCAGAATGGACCCGTTCCAGTAAAGGAAGCAGAGCAAGGTGAAAAAATCATTCCCGGAACGGTCTATCTGGCACCGGGAAACTATCATATGTCGCTTGCTAACGATGGAATCGTACTGACCCAATCACAAAAAGTAAATGGTGTCCGGCCGGCAGTTGATATTCTATTCCATTCAGCTGCCTATAAATACAGCAAACAATTATTGGCAATTATCATGACCGGCATGGGTAAAGATGGCACGTTAGGAATGGAAGTAGTGAAAGCTAAAGGTGGATGCACAGTCGCTCAAAATGAAGCCAGCTGTGTCGTTTACGGTATGCCAGGTAATGCTGTAAAGGCGGGCGTAGTAGATGTCATTTCGGATTTAGATGAGATGACGAAAATACTGAATGACATTGAAAGGTGAGTTTATGACACAACAATTTGAAGCATTTTACGACTGGTCCAAACGGGAACTTAATTTACAATTAGATGGCTATAAACAAAAACAATTGCAACGACGCATCAGCACTGTGATGAAGAAAAGCGGAGCCAAAGATTTAAAAGAGTATGCCCTGTCCATTAAAAAAAATGCGGAAATAAGGCAGGAGTTTCTTGATTACATCACCATTAACGTCACTGAGTTCTATCGCAATGCCCAAATTTTTGCTGAATTCGAGCAAATTTTGTTAGAAAGAGTGGCTCCTAAATACCCAGACTTAAAGATATGGAGTGCAGCTTGTTCGACCGGAGCAGAGGCATATTCAGTTGCGATGGTCTTGAAAAATAATAACCTGCACCACCGCAGTAAAATTATTGGGTCTGATATCGATGCGACGATTATTCGAAAGGCTCGTGATGGGGTTTACCGCGATGCGGAAGTAAAAAATGTTCCCATGGGTGATCTTAAAAAAAATTTTTCAGTTGATGAAAAAAAATACTATCTGAATTCCGAAATAAAGGATTTAGTCCAATTCAAAAAGCACGACCTTATCCAGGATCGCTATGAAAAAGGCCATCATGCGATTATTTGCCGCAATGTCACGATTTATTTTAATGACGAAGTAAAAGAAGCGATCTATCAGAATATTAGCGATGCATTAGTTCAGGGCGGAATCTTCTTTATAGGTGCAACGGAAACCATTTATAATCCTAAAAAGTACGGATTCAAAAAAATAGGTTCTTTTATTTATGAGAAAGTTGAATAGGGGGGACAAAGTTGGACGATAACAGCCAGTACTTAGAATTATTTTTCGAAGAAACAGATGAACATTTACTGAAACTGAATGAATTGGTTTTGGAATTCGAGAAAGATGCGACTGATACACAAATCCTGAATGATATATTCCGTTCTGCCCACACCTTAAAAGGCATGGCAGGAACCATGGGCTTTGAGAAAATGACGGAAGTCACACATAAACTGGAAAATGTCTTTTCAATCCTGAAAGAAGAAAAATTGATAGCGGATGAAGAGATAATCAATGTCGTATTCAATAGCCTAGATGCATTAGCAGAAATTGTTGAAAATATTCGAAATGAAGTTGAAGAAGGTGATTATTCGCAAATCCTGACGGTCTGTGACCGTATTGTAGCGCGAGCGGATGGTAAAGCAGAAGGAATACAAATAAAAGTAAGCCAACCTGATTTTTTTGCGTTAGATGAATCAGACTGGAGTATAATAGCGGCTGCTCAAGCAAGCAATTACAACACTTTCCAAATTACAGTAACAATTGAAGAGGATAGCATGATGGTGAATGCTCGTGCTTTTCTTGTCATCAACAAATTGGAAGAGGTTGGGGAAGTCATGAAGACTGATCCCGTTTCGGAAATATTGGAAGCAGGAGACTTTGGTCGTACCTTTCAACTTCTGTATATCACGGAACGCGACCAACAAACGGTATCTGACATCATCAATGAACAAAGTGAAGTTGAAGCAGTTGAAGTTATGACAATTGGAGAAAGACGACAAGACGAGCTGGCTGTCATCGAATCAACTGCAGAGGTAAACAAGAAAGAAAAAACAACCATGATAAATGGGCACAACCATAATCAGTCTGTGCGCGTTGATTTAGAAAAATTGGATTCGTTTATGAGCCTTGTTTCTGAATTGATTATCTATCGCACACAATTGGAAGATATCAGTGAAAAAACTAACAATAAAAAGATGCAAGAAACCTTAAGTTATGTTTCACGTGTAACAAATCAACTGCAAAACTTAGTTCTAAACATTCGTATGCAACCGTTACAAACCGTCACAAATCGTTTCCCACGCGTCGTTCGTGATTTGAGTAACGACTCCGGAAAACCGATGGAATTGGTGATTGAGGGTGATGATACAGAGTTAGATAGAACAATTGTCTCGGAATTAAATGAGCCTTTGATTCACCTGATTCGCAATAGTGCCGATCATGGCATTGAGTCGCCGGAAATTCGTCGGGCTTTGGGTAAACCAGAAAAAGGAACCATCAAAATTTCAGCATATCAAGAAGGAAATCGTGTCTTTATTACGGTTTCAGATGATGGCAAAGGGCTGGATGCCGAAGCAATTAAGCAAAGCGCCGAGAAAAAAGGAATCGCCACAGCAGGATTATCTCCAAAAGAAATTCAAGAACTTATTTTCCATCCCGGTTTTTCAACAGCTGAAAAAGTAACGAAAATTTCCGGCCGTGGTGTCGGGATGGACGTTGTGAAGACGAAAATCCAGGAATTAGGTGGCATGATTGATATCAAGAGTGAACCAAGTGTCGGGACATCCTTCCGCTTGAGTTTGCCGTTGACGTTATCAATCATTCCTGCTCTACTGGTCCAAGTTGAAGCGCACACTTTTGCGATTCCCTTGAGTGTCATTAACAAAGTCATTCACACCAACCCGGATGATATTAAAGCGATTCATGGTGGCGAAGTATTGCTTGAAAATGATAAGACTATCCCAGTTATTCGTTTGGAAAACCATCTAAATATTTCTCGGGATCACCGCCAAGATGAGCACCTGGTCCTTGTGACGATTGATGGCAACGAATATGGGCTTTCCGTGAATGCCATCATTGGCCAGCAAGAAATTGTCATTAAAGAATTAGGCGAAGAATTCGAGGAACAAACGGATTACCTCGGTGCCACAATCATGGGAGATGGCAGTATCGTCCTTATCTTAAACGTGACTGCGATTTGTATGGAAAGGAAAACAATAGCGCATGTCTAATACCTTTACTGAAATGGAAATAGACATTATGAAGGAAATCATCAATATTGGTGGTGGGAATGTCGCAACGAGTATTTCTAACATGTTCGGAAAAAAAGTTCATATGGAGCTGCCGTTTATAACACAAATGACTTATGATGAAATATTTGCCTCTATCATGCCGGCTGAAGAAATCGTGAAGGCTGTGCAAATGGAAGTTGATGGCGCCATCAAAGGACAATTTTTATTATTATTGGATGAAGAAGGCCTCATTAAATTTAATCGTGAACATGAAAAATTGATTCAGGATAACGAAGAGCTCGCCAATTCAGCAGTATGCGAACTGGCAAACATCTTGGTGAATCAATTTATACAGGCGATTGTAAAACTATTTGATGTTCCAATGAGTGCTTCTGTACCCTATTTAACCGAGGATATGTTTGGCTCGCTGTTAAGTAGCGCCTATATGGAAGAGTTTCAATATGACGATTATGTCTGGATATTCAAAAATGAATACTGGATTGAGGATGAGAAGTGGGATTCTTCCTTTATTTTGTACCTCAAGCAGGGGTTTTGGAAAAATTCTTAAATTATATCAGAGAAAAAGGGGAAATATAAAATGGTAAAAAACATATTGGTTGTAGATGATGCGGCATTCATGCGCATGAAATTAAAAGACATTCTTGAAAAAAATGGTTATACAGTAGTTGGAGAAGCAGCTAATGGTCTTGAAGCAGTTTCTCTTTACCAAGAAGTAAAACCTGATTTAGTTACGATGGATATCACAATGCCTGAAATGGACGGGATTGATGCCTTGAAACGAATTAAGGCATTGGATGCGGGTGCAAAGGTCATTATGTGTAGTGCCATGGGGCAACAAGGGATGGTTATGGATGCGATTAAGGCGGGTCCGAGCCATTCGTGATTTGAGTTTCGCGATTGAAGAAGGGGAATTCGTCTATCTATTGGGTGCGAGTGGTTCAGGGAAATCAACCTTGATCAAAGCTTTGTACCGGGATGAAAAAATCAGTACAGGCTCGGTAAGGGTTGGCGATTTTGATTTATCTAAAATAAAAGCACGTGATTTACATAAACTTCGTCGCGATATCGGTGTTATTTTTCAGGAATACCATTTGTTACCAAAGAAAACCGTTTATGAGAATGTGCGTTTTGCCCTGGAGATTTTGGATGTTCCTGAAGAAGAAATGGATGCCCGTATTAGACAAACGCTGACGTTAGTGGAGTTGGCTGATAAGGCGGATTCTTATCCGGATGAATTGTCAGGGGGGCAGCAACAACGCGTGGCGATTGCCCGCGCCTTGATTAATGAACCGCGTTTATTATTGGCAGACGAGCCGACCGGAAATTTGGACCCTCATACATCGCTGGAAATCTTTCGTTTGTTGATGCGCATTAATCGCCGTGGCACCACGGTACTACTGGCAACTCATGATCAACATATTTTCCAACGCTTTCAATTTCGTTCTTTGACGATGGCGGATGGCATGCTGATTGCGGATGAATCCAAAAAAGCAGTAGGATCCTTGCAATACGACTATAAGAAAAAAGATTTTTATATTGTTTAGAAGGGAAGACAGCCAGTGAAATTTACACCTGTTATTATGGGTGCGAACCGCGGCTCATACGGATTGGCACGCGCTTTTTATGAAAAATATGGCGTAAAAACCATCATCATCAGTCCGTTTCAAACCGGTCCCGTACGCTATTCCCGAATTCTTGATTTCTATGTTCAGTCCCATATGCAAGACGTCACCGCGCTTCGTGAAACAATGGCTGCAATTGAACAGGATTATCCCGGGACAAAAAAACTAATCTTTGGTAGTGACGATCGGTATGTGGAATTATTGATTAAACATAAATCGTGTTTTTCAAAAGATTGGCTTGTTCCTTATTCGGATTATGAGTCCTATCTGACTGTGACCGATAAAACCTATTTTTATGAATTGTGTGAACGCCTGGATATTCCCTACCCGAGAACCGCGATAGTGAGAAATTCTGAAACGTTCGAGTTGGTTTATCCCGTTATCATTAAACCGGCTCAATCATCCAGCTATCATAATCTGCAATTTGATGGGAAAGAAAAAGTTTATTTATGTCAAAATAGTGAGGAAGCACAGGCTGTGGTTACCCGTATCCGTCAGGCCGGCTATACGCAGAAATTAATCGTTCAAGAATATATTCCGGGGAATGATACGCATCTGGGCATCGTAACGGTTTATGTTTCCCAAAAGGATTTGCAGATAAAATTGTTTTCCTATGCCAATGTATTAGTAGATGATCCCACTCCTTCGGCTATTGGAAATAGTTTGGCGGGGTGGGTCCGTGAGGAGAAGCGTATCGAGGAACCCATTTCCCGTTTAATAGAAGCAACGGGTTTTTATGGATTTGCAACGTTGGATGTGAAATACGACGCACGACGGAATGAATACATCTTTTTTGAATTAAACGGACGCTTGGGCTTGAGTAACTATTATGTTACCGCAGCAGGGCATAACGTAGCTGCTTACTATATAGAAGACTTTCTGCTTGGGAAGAATTTGCAGTTGGCTTCGTTTAATAAAGAAATCATCTACAGTTCCCTAACGAATCATCTGTTGGAAAAACATGTGGAGATGCCACATGCAAACATTATGCCGGTAATAAATCCTTTGGCCGCACCCTATGAAACGCATTGGTTACGTAAAATGTATATAGGCATTTCCTCCCTTAATTTTTATCGAAAACTGTGGAAATATGAGTCTCTTGAAGAGAAAGTACAATCGGACGAGACAAAAGATAGGCATTATAAACCGCACCTATTGCAATCTAAAAGGCTGTAAACAGATTTCTGTTTACAGTCTTTTTCGGTTATTGGTTGTTAGGTGTTGTGAAGGAAATGCCCTTCGGCCTGCGTGTTTGCTTGTGTACTGCCGTGGGACCGCCCTGAGCCGGTAGTCTCCGGGCTTGCAAGCCTCAAAGGGATCGTAGACGCTGAAGTATCAACGGTCCCTACTTTCGCATTGCCTCCTTGACACGGCCACAAGCAACCCCACCGTCCTACGGGATTTCCGAGAAGAATACCTGCCACCACCATAGATGATAGACCCCTTTTCTTATAGGTTCTGGATCGAAATAACACGTTGGAACTTTTTTTAAAAACGCAATGGTAAACGTTTGCAAAATAAAATGAGTTGGGTTATGATTAAAGTATCAATGACTTGTATAGACAAGTTAAAAGGAGGAGAAAAAATGGCAGATTTTAAGAAAGATGCTGCAGATTTGCTCGAGCATATCGGGGGATCTGAAAACATTTCCGCAGTCTCTCACTGTGCAACTCGGATGCGTTTTGTATTAAACGACCCATCCGCGGCAGATGTTAAGAAAATCGAAGAAATTCCGGCTGTCAAAGGAACATTTACCCAGGCTGGTCAATTTCAGGTAATCGTCGGTAACGAAGTGCCAACATTCTATAACGAGTTCACGAAGGTATCCGGTAAAGAAGGCGTTTCAAAAGATGAAGCGAAATCAGCCGCAAAACAAAATCAAAATCCAGTTCAACGCGCCATGTCCGTTTTAGCAGAAATTTTTAGTCCACTTATTCCGGCGATTGTTGTTGGGGGTCTTATTTTAGGTTTCCGTAACGTTTTAGAGGGTATTGAATTTGCCAACGGTACAATTGTATCGAATTCCCAATTCTGGGCAGGGGTTAACCATTTCTTGTGGCTAATCGGTGAAGCGATCTTCCACTTCCTACCAGTCGGTATTACCTGGAGTGTAACCAAAAAAATGGGAACCACTCAAATTCTGGGTATTGTTCTAGGGATTACCCTAGTTTCACCACAATTATTAAATGCGTACGGTGTTGCTGACGCAGCTGCCGCGGGCGAAATTCCATTCTGGGATTTTGGATTCTTCCAAATCGACATGATTGGTTATCAAGCGCAAGTATTACCTGCCATGTTGGCTGGTTTCACCTTGGCTTATTTGGAAATCTGGCTACGTAAGTGGATCCCACAAGCTATTTCCATGATTTTTGTTCCACTGTTCTCTTTGGTACCAACGGTAATTATTGCCCATACCATCCTGGGTCCTATTGGTTGGCAAGTTGGTAACTGGATTTCCAACATTGTTTATTCAGGTATTACAAGCAGTTTCAGTTGGTTGTTTGGCCTTGTGTTTGGTGCACTGTACTCGCCTCTGGTTATTACAGGGCTTCACCACATGTCAAACGCTATCGACTTACAATTGATTGCTGACTTCGAAGGAACACAACTATGGCCAATGATTGCTTTGTCAAACATTGCGCAAGGTTCTGCCGTATTATCAGTCATCTGGATGCATAGAGGAAACAAGAAAGAAGAGCAAGTTTCAATTCCAGCCATGATTTCTTGTTACTTGGGTGTAACGGAACCAGCGATGTTCGGTATTAACATCAAGTATATCTATCCATTTGTGGCAGCTATGATTGGTTCAGGTATTGCAGGTTTGGTATCTGTATTGACAGGTGTTACAGCAGCATCCATTGGTGTTGGTGGTATTCCTGGATTCTTGTCTATCCAATTTGAACACTGGCCAATGTTTTTCGTATCCATGGCTATCGCAATCGTGGTACCATTCCTATTGACTGTCGTGTTTGAAAAGAATGGTATCCTGGTACCAAAAGGCGAAGTTGACGAATCACCAGTTATTGAAACAGCAAACTAGTATATTTAATAAGCAAGCTTAAACTGAGGAGCAAAGGTGAAGTTAACTTTTGCTCCTGTTTTAATGTATGAGGGGGTTTATCATGGGACACTTTAAAGAAAAAGTTATTTATCAACTCTATCCAAAATCTTTTAAAGACTCGGATGGGAACGGCATTGGTGATATCAAAGGTATCATTGAAAAACTACCATATTTGGAAAAGTTAGGGATTGAAATGATCTGGATGAATCCAGTGTTCAAATCACCGCAAAAAGACAATGGTTACGATGTGACGGATTATTATGCGATTGACCCGCTGTTTGGGACAATGGAAGACATTGATGCCTTAATTGCAAAAGCAAAGGAACACGGCATTGCCTTAATGTTTGATATGGTGTTTAACCATACTTCCACAACGCACGAGTGGTTCCAAAAAGCATTGGCAGGCGATAAAAAATACGAGGATTATTATATTATCAGAGAGCCTAAAGAAGACGGCAGCTTGCCTACAAATTGGCAATCGAAATTCGTTGGTGATGCTTGGGCTCCTTTTGGGGATACAGGTAAGTATTACCTATGTCTCTATGACAAAACACAGGCGGATTTGAACTGGCGCAACCCTGAAGTTCGCGAAGAACTTTATAAAGTGGTTAATTTCTGGTTGGAAAAAGGCATTGCTGGTTTCCGTTTTGACGTTCTGAACGTTATCGGAAAAGACGAAGTGTTGGTTGATAGTGAAGGCGGCAACGAAAAGAGTTTATATACAGACACACCGATTGTCCATGACTGGGTCCGGGAAATGAACCGCGAAAGTTTCGGGAATTACGAAGGCATAGTCACGGTCGGAGAAATGTCTTCAACAACAGTAGAGAACGGTTTGCTGTATTCGGATCCAGCCCGCAATGAGCTATCGATGATTTTTAGTTTCCATCATTTAAAAGTGGATTATGTAGATGGCGAAAAATGGAGTAACAAGCCCTTTGATTTCCTTGAATTGAAAAGTTTGTTGGATGAGTGGCAAGCTGGCATGTCCAATGGCAATGGTTGGAATGCCTTGTTCTGGAATAACCATGACCAACCCCGTGCCAACAGTCGGTTTGGTGATCCTGAAAACTATCCTTACGAAACGGCGACGATGCTTGCGCAAACGATGCATTTATTACGGGGAACACCTTATGTTTATCAAGGTGAAGAGATTGGGATGGCCAATCCGGACTACGCCGATATCAATGCGTATGTGGATGTTGAATCACATAATGCCTATGAAAATTTACGTTTGAAAGGCCAAACGCATGAAGAGGCAATGACCATTATCCGCCAAAAAT
The DNA here is from genome assembly GCF_052266715.1 of Jeotgalibaca sp. A122. Lineage (NCBI taxonomy): Bacteria > Bacillati > Bacillota > Bacilli > Lactobacillales > Carnobacteriaceae > Jeotgalibaca > Jeotgalibaca sp. A122. Next base: position 43,263 of record NZ_JBQPRB010000009.1, read on the forward strand.
CACGCGACAATGGACGTTCACCCATGCAATGGGATAATAGTGAACATGCTGGCTTTACGACCGGAACACCATGGTTGAAAGTCGCAGAAAACTACCCACATGTTAACGTGGAAAAAGAAGTGTCCGAGGGGAAAATATTCCCTTACTATCAAAAACTGATTCAGTTGCGGAAGGAAATGCCGATTATTTCTGATGGTTCCTACCAAGGCATTTTATTGGACGACAAAGAAGTTTATGCCTATATTCGTGAGAAAGACGGCCAACGTTTACTTGTCTTGAACCACTTTTACGCCAATGACTATACGCTTGAGTTGCCTCAAGAGTATGTTGATGAAACAGCGGAAGTAATCATCGGAAATTACCCCGATGCTAAACTTGAAAAATCGCTGACGCTTCGTCCCTACGAAACAGTGGCGTTTTTACTTGTTTGATAAAAAAATTAGAGCGGTCTTTGGTGGGATGAACCACTAAAGACCGCTTTTTTCGTAGGGGTAAAGATTGGTTATGGTATAATGAGCGTAAGAAAAGACATTATTTGGAGGGCGTTATCATGGAAAAGAAACATTTATTGTCACTGGTAATTGTTGGTTTATTCGTCACAGGATGTAGACCCACTGGTACAGATGTTGAATCGTCCGACTCCGTAATAAGTTCTGAATCACAAGTCGAATCAAGTTCCCAAAGCAGTTCAGAAGTTGAATCATCCGAATCATCCGAATCTTCTGAACCGGCAAATGAAACTGCCTCTATCGCAGCCTATTTCCCATTTGAAGAAAACGTAGCTTATTCATTTGTCGGTATGGGAAATGAATTTGCGACTTATACGAAATACCCTCAATATCTAGAAAATAATCGGATTCAGTATGTAACCAACAATGGTGGGACTGAGACTGTTGAAGTTTTGGAATATGCAGACGGTACCTTGACTCAAGTTTTCCAACGTCCGGAAACATATTTCCGTGAAAATATGCTGAATAAAACCAGCGATGATGCCGGTACAATTCTATTGAAAGAACCGTTAGCGCTTGGAACTGCTTGGGACAATCCATCCGGGTCCGCTTCCGAAATTACGGCCATGAGTCTCTCGATAGAAACAATGCTTGGTACGTTTCCGGCTATCGAAGTGACAACAACCGATGACGATACTATCACGAAACAGTATTATGTAGAGGGTATGGGATTGGTAAAAGAATTATTTACCGATAATGCCGGCTCATATGAAGTGACTTCCACTTTGGAAACCCGGAACGAAGACGCACCGGAAGCTAAAGTTATCCTTACTTTCTACCCGGACGCAAACGTGATGGGCTTGGAATCATCGGAGGTAAATGTCGCCTTCAATACGAATGATGTTACCCGCCATACCTTGACTGATTTGTTTAGACAAATTCCAGGAGTAGAATACGGGCGTCTCATTCCAGATTCAGCAACCATCAATAGCTTATATTTGAATGATGATGGGCGCGTGTATATTGATTTCAATAACGCCTTGATTACGGATATGAATACTGGTTCTTCGGGAGAATCCCTTATCCTGCAAGGAATCGTCAATACAATCGGTACCTACTACGGGGTAGAAGAAGTAGTGTTGACGGTTGAAAATGAACCATACGAATCCGGTCACTTCTCTTTTGAAGAAGGCGAAGCGATGCGGGTTGATATGGAAGATGTCATTAAATAAATACAAAAGACTGGAATCTCGCTATTCGGGCGAAATTCCAGTCTTTTGTCATTTTTCAGTTCAAACTATGTTTTCGGCGTGCAAACTCAACAAATTTAAAACGGTCGAGGCGGTGACGCGATTCCGTATATTGGAAGAGGCGTGTATCTTCCAAGTATACTTCACTCTTCACTGCGACAACGTGGGTATCATTATCCAATTTCATCAACTTACGATCTTCAAGTGTTGCGGGTTCAACCACAAACACCTTCTTGGCGTAAGCAATGTTAAGTCCCAATTCGCCTTCTAAATAATCATAAAGTGAATTTTCCGCTGCCTCAGAGGGTACAGCTTCAACTATTTCAGCGAGTAAGTAATCTTTATCCAAAATAATAACTTCACCAGAAATTTTTCGTAAACGAAGCAAAGAAATGACTTCCTGATTCGCTGGTAAATTTAATGTCTCCGAAAGAAATTCGGAAATTTTTTCACGTTTATTCTTTATGACGATAGTCTCGCTCTCCATATTTTGCGCTTCCTGTATCTCTTTAAAGCTCGTCAATCCTGAAACAGGGAAATTAAAACGTTGGATATCCAGAACGATTGAACCTTTACCTTGTTTTTTCTGAATATAGCCATTCTCCAATAATAGAGCTAAAGCTTTCCGGGTCGTTTCTCGGGATACACCATATATTTCAGACAGTGCTGTTTCGCTTGGTAATAAAGAGCCTGTCGCATATTCGAATTTTTCAATTTTACATCTAAGATCTAGATAAATGTCATAAAATTTATTCATGGTATCCAGCTCCTTTTATGATATGTATTTTACTATTGCATCAATTATGTATGGGCTTTCACACCTTTATTCTACCACACTTTCATAGATAAAACGCCGGGGACCATTATACCATCAAAAGCAGAAAATAGTATATCAAAATTGCGAAAAAATAATAGGCCAATCATAAATACTTGCAATTAGTTAGTAATCCCTGTATAATTTCTGAGAATCAAAAACCGAGAATATATACATGTGTGTGACGCAGTCAAAGTGCTTAACCACCCCAAATGCCAAGGGGTGGAGTGGGCACTTTTTTCATGCATAAAAATACATAAATCCAGGAAGGAGTGCGTTTCATTGAATATTACTGAATTTGATACAATTGCTGCCATTTCAACGCCACCAGGAGAAGGGGCAATCGGAATTGTCCGCTTGAGCGGGGATGATGCCATTGCTATTGTGGATCGTTTGTATCAAGCGGGATCAAAAAGCTTGGTCGACGTAGAAAGTCATACTATCAATTACGGCCATATCTATAATCCCAAAACGGGCGAAATGATTGATGAAGTGATGGTGAGTGTTATGCGCGCACCTAAAACCTTTACCCGCGAAGATATTGTGGAAATCAATTGTCACGGTGGGGTTGTCAGCGTCAACCGTTTATTACAAACTGTCTTGCAACATGGGGCTCGAATGGCTGAACCTGGTGAATTCACGAAACGTGCTTTCCTGAATGGCCGAATCGATTTGTCTCAAGCAGAAGCAGTCATGGACTTGATTCGTGCTAAAACAGATCGGGCGATGGACGTTGCCTTACGCCAGTTGGACGGTGATTTGTCCAGCCTGATCCGTAATATCCGCCAAATTATTTTGAACACGTTGGCGGAAGTAGAAGTAAACATCGACTATCCCGAATATGACGATGTCGAAGAAGTCACGACCCAATTATTAAAAGAAAAAACGATTGAAGTAAAAGGACATGTGGAACAATTACTCCGTACGGCTAAACAAGGTAAAATCTTGCGGGAAGGTTTGGAAACAGCGATCATCGGACGCCCAAATGTTGGTAAATCAAGTTTATTGAACCGTTTGATCCGCGAGGAAAAAGCGATTGTAACGGATATTGCGGGGACAACCCGGGATACTATCGAGGAATATGTGAACGTAAATGGTGTACCTTTGAAACTGGTCGACACAGCGGGTATTCGTGAAACAGATGACGTCGTGGAACGTATTGGCGTGGAACGGAGCCGTAAAGCGTTACAGGATGCTGATTTAATCTTACTCCTTCTTAACCAAAGTGAAGGTTTAACACCGGAAGATATCGAATTGCTGGAAATAACGCAACAAGTGAATCGGATTATTTTATTGAATAAGAGCGACCTTGAAGCGAAAGTGACACCGATCGATTTGATGGCTTGGAGCGCACCAGAAAAAGTCATTTCAACCTCCATGCTGGAAAAAGTCGGCCTGGATTTGTTGGAAAAACAAATTTCGGACATGTTCTTTGCGGGGGAAACGGGTGAGCAGGATGCCACTTATATTTCCAACGTCCGTCATATCGCTTTGTTGAATGATACCGTGTCCTCATTAGAAGAAGTGCTGCAAGGTATCGAGGCGGAAATGCCGGTTGATTTAGTTCAAATCGATTTCACGCGTGCTTGGGAACTACTGGGAGAAATAACCGGTGATACAGTCCAGGACGAACTACTTACACAATTATTCAGCCAATTCTGTTTAGGTAAATAAAACGAGCTATCATCATAGAAAGGAATTAAAATATGAATCACTATGAAGCAGGAAATTTTGATGTGATTGTCGTCGGTGCAGGTCATGCAGGCTCAGAAGCAGCTTTAGCGGCAGCACGGATGGGACAATCCACATTACTTTTGACGATTGATTTAGATATGGTTGCATTTATGCCTTGTAACCCCTCCATTGGCGGTCCAGCCAAAGGCGTTGTAGTCCGTGAAATCGATGCGATGGGTGGCGAAATGGGCCGTAACATCGATAAAACCTACATTCAAATGCGGATGTTGAATACCGGTAAAGGCCCAGCTGTTCAAGCGTTGCGTGCCCAAGCGGATAAAAACGAATACGCACAAGAAATGAAAAAAACAATCGAGAATCAAGAGAACTTATTGCTACGTCAAGGAATTGTAGAAGAGTTGATTGTTGAGGACAAAACAGTTAAAGGTGTCATTACGCATACGGGGGCTGTTTACCGTAGTAAAGCTGTCATCTTGACGGCCGGGACATCCTCTCGTGGTCAGATTATTATCGGGGAACTCAAATATTCTTCTGGTCCCAACAACTCGCAACCTTCAATCAAGTTATCAGAAAACTTATTGGATCTAGGTTTTGACTTGGCGCGTTTCAAAACGGGGACACCGCCACGTATTTTGGCATCTTCCATCGATTATTCGAAAACGGAAGAACAACCGGGTGATGAAACGCCAAATCACTTTAGCTTTACTTCCAAAGATGAAGATTACTTGAAAGAACAATTATCTTGTTGGTTGACTTATACAGGGACTGAGTCTCATCAAATTATTCGTGATAATCTACACCGTGCCCCAATGTTTACCGGAATCGTTGAAGGTGTCGGAGCACGTTATTGCCCATCCATTGAAGACAAAATTGTACGCTTCAGTGATAAACCGCGCCATCAATTGTTCTTGGAGCCAGAGGGACGCAATACCCAAGAAGTTTATGTGCAAGGCTTGTCTTCATCTTTACCGGAAGAGGTACAAGAAGCCGTGCTTCATTCTATCGCTGGGTTGGAAAATGCGAAAATGATGCGGACGGGTTATGCTATTGAATACGATGTCGTAAAACCACACCAATTGCGTCCATCCTTGGAAACGAAAGTTATTAAAAACTTGTTCACAGCCGGTCAAATGAACGGGACGTCCGGTTACGAAGAAGCAGCGGGTCAAGGACTTATTGCAGGGGTTAATGCGGCCTTAACAGTTCAAGGTAAAGAGCCTCTTGTTTTAAAACGTAGCGATGGTTACATCGGTGTGATGATTGACGACTTGGTTACCAAAGGGACATTGGAACCTTATCGTTTGCTAACGTCTCGCGCTGAATACCGTTTGATTTTGCGTCATGATAACGCGGATATGCGTCTTTCAGAAATCGGACACGAAATAGGTCTGTTGTCTGAAGAGCGTTACCAAGCCTTTATTAATAAACAAATTGCAGTTGAAGCAGAAATCGCCCGTCTGAAAAAAATACGTTTGAAACCGACGCAAGAATTACAAGCTTTCTTGGCAGAAAAAAATTCTACCCAGTTGAAAGATGGTTTCTTGTTCGCTGATTTGTTGAAACGTCCAGAATTGGATTATGTCAGTCTCTATCCATTCGCACCACTGGAAGAGGCATTGCCAAGCGATGTGACACGCCAAGTTGAAATTCAAATTAAATACGATGGCTACATCAACAAAGCTTACAGTAAAGTAGAAAAACTGAAACGTTTGGAAGAGAAACGCATTCCGGAAAACATCGATTACGATTCTATTAACGGAATAGCAAACGAAGCCAAAGAAAAACTAAAGAAAATCCAACCTGAAACAATCGCCCAAGCGAGCCGTATCAGTGGGGTTAACCCAGCGGATATTTCCGTATTGATGGTCCATGTTCAAAGTGGGAAATTTTCTTACGTAAATTAAAATGTGTTTTGAATGAAAGTACCAAAAATCCAAACGCCACATTAACAAATTAAAAACCGAAGCGGAATGCTTCGGTTTTTTTTGTGCAATTTTTACATGTAAAACAACAAAATGTAAAACGGTAACCGCTTTATGTAAAGAATAGTTAAGAAAAAAGAGGAGAAAGGACAAAAATTGACAAAAAGTTGACCGGACATTTACGGTTTATTAACAGAAAATCTATATTAGACCTTTATAATTTGAGGCGTAGCAAACACAGAGCCAAACGATAAATCAGTAAATAATAGGGGAGAAAAATATGAGTGGTATTGAATTAAGAAATATTTACAAAGACTATGTCCCGGGACAGCACTCCGTAAATAACGTCAGCCTGGATATCAAGGACGGAGAATTTGTCGTTTTGGTTGGGCCATCTGGTTGTGGCAAGTCGACCACCTTGCGGATGTTGGCAGGACTCGAGGATATAACGGCAGGTGAAATTTTGATAAATGGTGAAGTCGTTAATGACACGCATCCGAAAGACCGCGACATTGCGATGGTTTTTCAAAATTACGCTCTATACCCTCATATGACGGTCGCAGGCAATATGGGCTTCGGTCTCAAAATGAAAAATTATGATAAAGCGGAAATCGATAAAGCGGTCAAAACTGCAGCTGCGACCATCGGGCTGACGGAATACTTGGATCGCTTGCCCAAAGAACTTTCTGGTGGGCAACGGCAAAGGGTGGCACTTGGTCGGGCGATTGTCCGCCAGCCAAAAGCGTTCTTGATGGACGAACCCTTGTCTAACTTGGATGCGAAACTTCGGGTTCAAACCCGTGCTGAGATCGTGCAACTGACCAAGCAATTAGGAATCACCACGGTTTATGTTACACATGACCAGGTAGAGGCCATGACCATGGCGGACCGAATTGTCATCATGGAAAGTGGTGTCATCCAACAAGTCGGGACACCGTGGGAAGTTTACCTGCACCCAAGAAACATCTTTGTGGCAGGTTTCATGGGGTCGCCGGCCATGAATTTCGTGGATGTGACCATCACGGGAACGGGGATTGAACGGGGCGGCAAACACATGCAAATTCCGACAGCAATCGTTGAACATTTGCAAAATCTTGGTTATGAGAACCGGGAAATGACGATGGGAATCCGTCCCGAAAACATCCATCTTTCTCGTTACGCAACGGAAGCAGTGCAGCAACATGGCTATACAGCCACCATCACATTGCCGGAAATGCTGGGAAGCGAAAGTTTGCTTCACTTTGACATGGTCGGACAACCGGTTGTCGCCAAAGCATTTACTATGGAGGCTTTTGCAGTCGGTCAAGAAGAACGTTTCTGTATCGATTTTGCTTATGTCCACTTCTTCGATAAGGAAAGTGGCGCACGCATTGCGATTCCTGGCTACGGTATAAACGCGGATCACCACCCTGTGTTGGAAGGAGTTTAGAAGGTGTTAGCAGAACAAAAGAGTTTAATTCAAAGGATTATGGACAAGGGTGTGAAACAGCCGCAATTCGATTCCGAAACGGATCCTGATTTCCGACCCCATAAAGTGACACTTAAGCAAATCTGGAAAAAGTATGGCACGTTTTACTTGATGTTACTGCCCGCCATCATTTTTTTCCTGGTGTTTTCCTATTGGCCCATGACCGGAATCATCCTGGCTTTCCGGGATTTCACTTTTACGTCCGGTATGTACGGGGAAGGTTGGGTAGGATTGGAATATTTTACCGATTTCTTCAGCCACCGGGAAACGCCAATGTACATCCGGAATACCTTGATCGTTTCCAGCATCAAGTTGTTCCTCTACTTACCTTTTCCCATCCTGTTGGCCTTGATGTTCAATGAAATAAATAAAACGAAGCTTCGGAGTGTCTATCAAAGCATTTCCTACCTCCCTTACTTCATTTCCTGGGTCGTGGTGATTGGCATCATGAACCGTTTATTCGCACCTGACACCGGGTTGATGAACATTTTGTTGGCGAATTTGGGCATCACCGATGGCTCGACTTTCTGGGCGATGGAGAATTCATTTTTCTACCCCGCCATTTTCGGGAGTTACTTATGGAAAAACATTGGGTGGGATTCCATCATCTATTTCGCGGCCATCATGGGTATTTCCGCTTCGTTATATGAAGCAGCCGTCATCGACGGCGCCAACCGCTTGAAACAGACTTGGCACATCACCTTGCCGGGCATCCGTTCCACCATCGTAATCTTATTCATTCTTTCATTGGGGAGTATCTTGACGGCGGGATTCGATCAAGTGTACTTGATGCAAAATCCCGGTAACTATGCCGTTTCTGAAACCATCGATACATATATCGTCAAGACCGGGTTGGAGCAGGCGAAATACGGACCGGCGACTGCCGTAGGATTAGTCCAAGGCGTGGCGGGCTTGATTTTAACGCTCATTGTCAACAAAGTCGCAGATAAATTTGATAGTGCTGTTTGGTAAAAACATAAAAAATTGGAGGATTCAAAAAATGAATTTTAAAAAATTACTGGGTGCAGGTGTCTTGTTTTCTTCTGCCCTCGCATTGGCCGCTTGTGGCGGTAGTGAAATTGCAGAATCATCAAACGAAACGGCAGAAAAACCGACAGACGCTCCTGAAATATGGATTGCGGACCGCACTATTACTGGGTTGGTATTCCAATCCGCAGGTGATGCCGGGGTTGATTCCATGTCACCCGAAATCGCAGCATACATCAAGGAGCGCACCGGAATCACCCTGGAACTGCAAACCGTAACGAGTGAAGATTCCACACAGGCTTTGGCAGCTGGACTGGCAGCGGGAGATTTACCCGATTTTGTTGCCTTTTACTTGAACCACTCCGGCAGACCGGAATTCCCGATTTTGTTGCAAGCATCCAACCAAGGCATGTTCCATGATATCGCCCCTTATTTACAAGAAGGAGAAACGTACGGCAAATATTACGAGGAAGGTTATTTGCCAAGAGATACCAAAGAAAATATCATGATGCGTGAAGATCAAGACGGCGCAACATACTTGGTGCATATGGCCATCGATGAAGAAGCAGCCGATCCAGGCATGAAAACAGTCGGAGGACCTTACATCCGTGCGGATATCGCCGACGAACTCGGCATTGATCCATTGGAAATTGATACGAGTGAAGAAGTTGAACAATTATTGAAAGATATCAAAGCAGCAGGTTTTACCGATGATAATGGGGCACCGATTACACCTCTTGGACCAACGGTATGGGGCGGTTCCGAAAGACCGTTCATCTACAATGATTTAGTATGGCAAGGTGAAGGCGGCGAAAAATTCTGGAAAGATGGCAAAGAAGTGAAGCATGAATCCATGACGGATTTTGCCGAGCAACGTGTTGCCCATGTCCGTGAATTGCTGGCTGAAGGTTTGATGCATCCTGAGTTCTACACCATGGAAGAAACACGCGCTTCCGAGGGCGTGACTAACAAATCATTCGCAATCGTTGCGGATATGTACAATTACCGTCCAGAAATCGGCGACATGGATTACATTCCTTTGGGACCAATCAATCGTGTTGACGGTAACAACCACATGGTAATGCCTTACAAATCCGGTTATGCCGGCTGGGCTGTCCCTTCCACAACCGAAAATCCTGATGAAGTGGTCGAATTTGCGGATTGGTTGGCAAGTGAAGAAGGTAAGACTCTTTACATGTATGGTCTTGAAGGTGAACACTATGACATCGGTGAAGATGGCAAACCAGTTCCTAAAGAAGAAATTGTAAAACTAAAAGATGAACAACCTGATGAAGCCAACAAAATGGGCTTCCGTGGCGTACGCGCTTGGTGGGGTGAACACTTGGCTTGGACCAATATGAACAACCTGGATCACTTTGGTGAAGCGAGCTGGGGGGATAAGGTCAGAGAAACTGACGGTGATAGCCAAACAGCCGCCCAACAAATAATCGAAATGTACAAATGGGATGAACGCTACGAAAACAAAGAAGTCATCGACGGCTTGTATCCACGTGCTTATTTGTTTGAATTCGAAGGTGATGCGGGTGACTTGAACGCTGCCCTTGACCGTTGGGAAGAGGATATCGTGAAGGCTTACTACGCTTCAACGGAAAAAGAAGCACAAGCCATCCTTGATGCGGCGCGTCAAGAATTGGTGGATGCCGGCGTGGAAGAATTCAGTGATTTCCTGGAAGAAAAAGAAGCAGAAGGCGATGTCATTTTCTACTAATACATGACGTATGAGGAGGCTGCAGGCTAGTTGTAGCCTCTTTATTTTTCGGAGTCACCATTAATTGGAGGAATTAAAAATGTCAAAAACAATGCAGACGAATCCTATGATACGTCTCATCATCAACATATTGATTGTGTTACTCTGTTTGGCCGTCATCTTGCCATTCATGCATATCTTGGCGTTGGCCTTCAACAGTGGAAAAGATGCTGCCACGGGTGGTATCTGGTTTTTCCCCCGGGCGTTCTCGTTGGAGAATTTCCAGGAGGTGTTCAAGCAAGACAACTTGCTGACGGGATTGGGCATATCGATTTTCCGGACCGTTTTAGGCACGACACTGGGTATTTTCTTGATGTCCATGTGTGCCTGGGCATTAGCGATTCGGGAATTACCTGGCAACGGAAAAATAACGTTCTTCATTTTCTTCACGATGCTTTTTGGTGGGGGAACCATTCCTTACTATTTAGTCTTGAGTGAATTGGGGCTGACAAATTCCATTTGGGTTTATGTCATCCCGAGTTTGTATAGTGTCACGAATATCCTGTTGTTGCGTTCCGCCTTTAAGCAATTGCCAATGTCAATTGTGGAAGCAGCCCGGATTGATGGCATGAGTGAATTCAAGATTTTCACCAGCATGGTGTTGCCGATGAGTAAACCGACATTGGCAACGGTCAGCTTGTTCACGGCGGTAGGCCACTGGAATGACTGGTTCGCCGGTTCCTTCTATGTCCGTCGTCCGGAAATCAAGCCATTGGCAACCATCTTGCAAGACATGTTGACCAGACAAGCCGGTCTGGCTGACATCTTATTGCGCAGTGGTGGGGGAGATGCTGCTTATCAACAACTGGAATCCATTCAAGTAACAGGACAATCCCTGCAAATGGCGACGATCATCGTGGTTATTTTGCCCATTGTCATCCTGTATCCCTTCATCCAGAAATATTTCGTCCAAGGAATTACCATTGGATCGGTTAAAGAATAAACATTTAAAGGAGTCATTATGGAACTGAGACTAAGAGAAGACGGGACCTTCCGGATTGTGCAGTTTACTGACACACACATCGGAAACAGACCCTATAATGCAGAGGATTTAGAAACTTTTTCTTTGGTGAAAGATGCATTAGCGTATTTTGATGCTGATTTAATTATGCATACCGGTGATGTTATCTGGTCCGAAGGCGTGAAAGATGCAGATTTAATATTTGAGGAATTGATGGGTTATTTCAATACATCGGATATACCGATGGCTCTAACTTTTGGGAATCATGACAGTGAAGAAATAATCACCCGTAGTGACTTAAGACGCTTATTCGAGAAAAACGTTTCTAATCGGGCCGATAAAAAAGATGTGTTTGTGCACGACGACCGCGAAAGTTATACCTTACAGATTTTAGCGCATGATAGTGATGAAGTGGTACAGGTAGTATACGTGCTCGATTCAGGAGCGGATGCGCCGGTGCCAATTGGAATTTATGATTGGAATCAACCGGAACAAGTGGAATGGTTCAGAAAAACATCCGCAAAATATCGTAAAGGTGATGGTGTAAAACGGAATTTAGTCTTCCAGCACATTCCTGTTCCGGAGTATTGGCAAGCAGCGACTAACATTTTGGCTGGTTTCAATAACGAAACGAATGAAGCAATCAGTGCACCGCATCTGAATACCGGCCTTTTCACCAACATGTTATTGGATGGCGAAACGTGGGGCATGTTCGTAGGACACGATCATGAAAATAACTTTGACGGTTTGCACCATGGCATCCATTTAGTATATGGCAATGTCAGTGGCTTTAATACGTATGGTGAGATGGAACGTGGGGTACGGGTGATTGAACTGGATGCCAAGACAAATACCATCACCACTGAAGTAGTGAAGTACCATGCCTTTAAGAAATAGTATGACGCAAGCGACTTATCGAAAAATGCTTTTTCCCTTGATTATTGAACAACTTTTTATGATGTTGATCGGTAATGTAAATGTTTATCTTTTCTCGTTGTATAGTGATCAAGCCGTTGCGGCTACGGGATTGGCAGACCAAATCCTGGCAATTGGTACGATGGCAATGGGAATTATCAGTCTCGGTAGCGTGGTTTTGTTTTTACAAAACGCTGATGATAAGAAGTTGTCTTATATTCAGGGAGTGACGCGTCAGACATTTGTTTTGAATTTTGTATTGTCTGCTTTGTTATTTTTCACCGTTTTTCTTTTTGGCGATGTGTTGTTGGGATGGATGCAGACGCCAGTGGAACTACGTTCATTATCCTTGACATATCTGCGAATTGTCAGTAGTAGTTTATTGTTCCAAGGTATTTCAACAAGTACAAGTGCCTTGTTGCGTAGTTATGGCAAAGTGAATATTGCCATGGCCATTTCAGTTGTCAGCACATTGATTACGATTTCGGGTAATGCTTTGGTCATTTTGACACCCCTTGCCATTTTTGGTGAAGGAGTCCTGGGAATTAGTGTGGCGACAGTAGTAACACGGTTTATTGGAGCGGTGATCAGTATGATTGCGATTCGCACGCAGTTGCGGAAAGTATGGGATGGGTTGTGGCGTTTTGGTAAAGAGGATAAACAAATTGCCAAAAGCATTTTAAAATTGGGTGTTCCTTCTGGGATGGAAAATGTTTCGTATAATTTCTCGCAAACCATTATAACAGCCGTGATTGCCTCGCTTGGAGCGGCAGCGATCAACTCCAAAATTTATACCCAGACCATTACCGCAGTCGTCTTCACCATCTCAGTCGCTGCGGGGCAAGCGGGCCAGATTTTGATTGGAAAATATATCCGTGAAAAGGATCATGAGAAAGCGCAACATTTTGCTCTACAAAATACAGGTTTATTTATGGGAATAGCTGTTTTAATGAATATATTATTGGCTTTAGCTGGACCGTGGCTTATCCAGATTTTCACGACAGATCCCGCTATTGTCACAATCGTTCGGACGTTATTGTGGATGAATGTTTTATATGATCCCTTTCGCGTTGGAAATGAGATATTGATTGCGAATTTGAATGTAAAAGGGGATGTGCGTTACCCGGTATTAATAGGATTACTGGTCACGTATTTATTTACGGTTCCGGCCAGTCTCCTCTTTGCGGGGTATCTGAATGGTGGCCTGTTTGCTATTTGGGTCATTTTCATCCTTGATGAAGGGATGCGTGCCTTTATTTTCTACAGACGCTGGAAAAAAGGAATTTGGAAAATTATAAATTAAAGGATGAAAAATAGATGGAGTACAAAGAAAGTAAGTTACAAATAGGACTGGCATGGGTCTTTGGTATTGTGATGGCAACCTTGTTTTGGATGGCTGGTGTTTTACTGGGTGCAGGTCTTTTTGGGTTGGTGCCGTCAACCGTTACTGTTTTTCAATTTATCCAAAAGATGCGCCTGGATTCCCAGCGTGCACAGCTGAAGTTGATTGTAAACTGGTGGAATCATTACCAAATGAATTTGAAAAAATACTGGCGTGTGAGTGGTCTTTTCGGTTCTACAGGTATTGTATTGACTGCCAATTACTTGTTTTTGAATACGCAAACGAATTATGTGACGTACCTGGCATTTTACCTGACGCTAGTCATGCTTGTTCTTGTTTTCTTTGTTTTCCTGTGGTTTAGTTTCCTTTGTTCTTATTATCCCGAAAAATCCATAAAGGAAATTGGAAAAAACGCTGTTGCCTATCCGCTAGCATTTGCTTTGGAAATGCTTGTTTTGATGGTGTTGAGTGTAGCCGTTTTGATGCTTATTTGGGCGGTTACACCTGGTATGGTAGTGTTTACTGGAGTAGGCGCTTGTTTCGTGGAATGGCATTGGGTGTTCAAGAAATTGCATGACACAGATGGACGTTACCGCTTGAAGCAGTATTGGTACCGTGCAGAATAAGGAAGGGGAGGCAAAATGAAATATTACGATCAGCATATGCATACTTATTATTCCTATGATAGTGAAGAACATTTTGAAAATTATCTACCCTTGGCGGACGATAAATTTCTGGTGACGACTGAGCATTTGGATTTTCATAATCCTTATACGGGCTATCAGGATGACAGTCCGGATTACGAAGCTTATGCGGCGGAAATTGCTAAATTGAATGAGACTTACAATGGACGCATTTTAAAAGGAATTGAAATCGGGTATACGCCGGGAGACCGAAATGAAATTCGCGATTATTTAAAAGGAAAGACCTATGATGTGATGCTGTTAAGTGTTCATCAAAATGGAAAATATGATTTCATGCAGAAAGAAATTTTGGAGCAAACTCTGGAAGAGACCTTGGAAGAATACTACTCTTTGATGCTAGCAGCCGTTACAGATTTTAAGGAAGCAAATATTTTGACGCATTTTGAGTATGGTTTACGTTTGTATGATGTGACTGTGGCTGATTTGGAAAAAGTAGAACCCTTATTGTTGCAAGTTTTTAAAAAGGCAGTAGAAAACAATTTGGCTTTCGAATTGAATAGCAAGAGCATGTTTAAATATGGAAATGCCCATCTTTATGAATATGGCATCGAATTGTATAAAGAGGCAGGTGGGACATTGTTTACGGTCGGGTCGGATGCACATGTGGCAGCTGATTATGAAGCCCACTTCGTGGACATGTTTGCCATGTTGGGTCGCCATGGCGTTGAGGAATTAGTTGTTTTCAAAAACCAGCAACCGACAATGGTAAAAAGACCTTAATGGGAAATGTGATTACTCAAGAGACAAATTCGGCTTGAGTAATCACTTTAGGCCCTGTAGTGATTACTCAAGCCGGAAAACCAATCTGAGTAATCACTTTTAGTCCTTTGATGATTACTCGAATGGAAAATACGATTTGAGTAATCACTCAGGCTGCTGGAATCTGGTTTTCAAGTGTGAACCCAAACCTTAAAGATACAATAAGACCAATGAAAAATCAGCCGTAGGAATTTCCCACGGCTGATTTTTTCATAAATTTTCAGTGTTCATTTGGATCATTTCGAGCATCTTCGTGTGTTGGATGAACCGTGCCTTCTACGTGGTCAGGACCTGCGTAAATGGTGTAAAGTTTAAGTGGTTTGTCACCGGTATTGGTGATGTTATGCCATACATCGGCTGGAACGAAAACGGCGTCATCATCGGTGACTTCTCTTTCAAAGTCTAAATTGTCTTCCGTTGGTCCCATTTGACAGAGACCACTTCCTTCTTCGATACGGATAAATTGGTCAATGCCTTTGTGCACTTCCAATCCGATATCATCGTTTGGTTCAATACTCATGACAGTTACTTGTAGTTTTTCGCCAGTCCAAATAGTTGTGCGGTAGTTTTCGTTATCCTCAGTTAAGTCTTCAATATTTACAACATGAGGTTTCTTGCCATAGTCTTTTTCATCAATTGCCATGATTTATTCCTCCTATTTGGTATTGAATAATAATAATTATCATCTACTTCCAATTATAGGCTAAACAGGCGGGTTATCAAATGAAACGCTTTCTTTGTTTGATGCCAGAAGTTCCTTCAGGGCAAGCGTTGCCGGTTTCGCAGGTCTTCCCAATACTTTTTCTAAATCATTGGATTTGATTGCTAACTGGCCTTCGCGGATGTCTCTTTGAATCATCATGACAAAGGCAATACTTTCTGCGGGGACGCCGTGCACTTTCAAATCATTTTGGTATTCCCCATCATCCAAAGCCAAGGATCGGAACTTTTTCCCGGTGGCTACCCTGAGTGCAGCCGCCAAATCGGCATAGGTAATCAGCGGTCCTCCTAATTCCAGAACTTCTCCAGACAGGAATTTTCCGGTCAGGACATTCCCGGCCGCTTCCGCATATTCTTTTTTCAAAGCCCATCCAACCCGGCCGTCTTCTGCGGAGTAGGTGAAGGCACCGCCGTTCAACGCCGTTTCGTAAGTCGCCATTTCATTTTCGAAATACCAATTGTTGCGGAGGAAGGTGTGTGGAATGCCAGACTCTTTCAAAAGTGTTTCTGTCAGGATATGATCTTGGGCGAGCGGGCTGGTTGATTTAGTAGCATTCGGGAAGCTCGTGTAGGCGATGAAGCCGATCCCGGTTTCCTTGGCGGCGGCCACGACGTTTTTATGTTGGTCACCGCGGGAAACGGCTTCCCCGGGCTGCGAGGAAACGAAAAGCATGCGATCGATGCCAGCAAAGGCTGCCAACAAACTATCATAGTCGGCAAAGTCGGCTATCCGCGTTTCGATTCCTTGTTCTCGGAAAGGAGCTGCTTTTGCTTCGGAACGTGCCAGGACGACGATATCCTCCAAAGCGACTTGTTGTTTCAAAAAAGACAGGGCATAGGTTCCAAATCCGCCGGTTGCGCCAGTTAATAGATACTTCATATTTATCAACCTTTCTCTTTTGATTTGTTGGCCTAAGCATAGATGAATGGAAGCTTCATGTAAAGTAAGTCAAGTGGCGTTGGAATACTTCTATGGTAAAATAAAAACAGGAAACAAATACAAGGAGTGATAATGTGAACAAGACAATAACATTGGCAAATGGTAACAATATTCCGATTCTGGGTTATGGAACATGGCGGAATGTTGATCCGAAAGAATGCGTCGATGGCGTAAAATGGGCTCTAGAGTATGGGTACCGCCATATCGATACAGCACAAATGTATGGAAATGAAGAGTTGGTTGGTGAAGGGATGCGCTTGAGCGGTGTGCCGCGTGAAGAAATTTTCTTGACCAGCAAGCTTGATAATCCAGACCATGGCTACGAAAATGCCAAACGTACCATTGACGAGTCTTTGGAACGTTTGGGAACAGATTATCTGGATTTATTTTTGATTCACTGGCCGGAAGTGGCGGGCCATGAAGAGGATTGGCAAGCAGACAACATCGAAACATGGCGAGCACTAGAAGACGCCTATGAAGCGGGCAAGTTGAAAGCCATAGGTGTCAGCAACTTCAAGGTCAAACATTTGGAAAACTTATTGCCAAATTGTCGTATTGCGCCAATGGTCAATCAAATTCGGTTGCATCCTGGTTTGAATCAAGAAGACACTGTAAAAATGAGCCGTGAAGCAGGAATGGTAATTGAAGCATGGTCACCATTGTCCCCTATCCCGCAAATGGAAGAGGATGAGGCCGTTAATGCGATGACTGAGAAATATCAAAAATCCATCGCGCAACTGTTGCTTCGCTACTGTGTCCAAAAAGGTTATGTACCTTTGACAAAATCTGTCAACAAAGATCGCATTCGTGAAAATGCAGCGATTTTTAATTTCCAAATCGACGAGGAAGATATGGCTTACTTCGATCAATGGCAATGGCAAGGCGAATTATTCTTCTAATAGCAGTAAAGCACCCGATTTTCTATCTGAAAATCGGGTGCTTTTTTTGGTTAGGATAAGAGAAATACAGACTCACTCTCAATAATTAAGAATTTTATAAAGTGTTCGCTTTACAAAACAGAACTTATGTTCGTATAATGAGGTGAGGTGATTTTTATGTATGAGACAGAGTTGATATTTGATTACGCAAAAGAACCAAGTCGGGACATTCTCTGTATTGACTGTAAATCATTTTATGCCAGTGTAGAGTGTGTCGAACGCAAAATGGATCCGCTCACTGCAAAGCTCGTCGTCATGTCCTATCCATCAGAAGATAAAAGTCAGCGGGGAAGCGGCTTGATCCTCGCATCATCGCCTGCAGCGAAAAAAGCGTATAACATTTCCAATATCAGCCGAGCACGGGACTTACCGTTTCCTTACCCAAAAGATTTAGTGATCGCAGCCCCACGAATGCGTCTTTATATGCAAAAAAACATGGAAATCAATGCCATTTATAAAAAATACGCGGATGAATCCAATCATCATGTTTACTCAATTGACGAAAGCTTCGTGGATGTTACGGGTGCTTTGCGTTTATTTAAATTTGCGAATGCCTACGAAATCGCCCGCGCTATCCAAGCCGAAGTCCATAAACAAACCGGAATCTATACGGTGGTTGGAATTGGCGACAATCCATTGTTGGCGAAACTCGCTTTGGATAATGCTGCCAAACATGCTCCCAACCGCATTGCCGAATGGCGTTATCAAGATGTTCCCGATACGGTTTGGAAAATTCATGACATGACTGACTTTTGGGGAATCGCTAAACGAACGGCCAAACGATTGCATAGTATGGGGATTCACACTATTTATGATCTTGCCCATGCGAACTTTTATGACTTAAAAGACCGACTGGGAGTGATTGGAGCGCAACTCTATGCCCATAGTTGGGGGATTGATCGTAGCTTCTTAGGAGATACTATTAAACCAAGTTCAAAATCAATCGGGAATAGCCAGGTCTTGAATCGGGACTATACGAAGCGATCGGAAATGGAAATCGTGATACGCGAAATGGGCGATCAAGTCGCCACGCGATTGCGGCAATCAGGTGCCAAGACACAAGTTGTCAGTTTGTGGATTGGGTACAGTATCGGTTATTTCGACCAAAACGGCAAAACCAGTTTCCACCAACAAGTGAAAGTGTTACCGACTAACTCTTCAAAAGAAATAATCGCCTGTTTACTTCGTATTTTTGATGCTCACTACACCGGTCAGCATATTCGCAATATCGGTGTCAATACCGGTAACCTTGTTTATACGGATGCCTTGCAATTGGATTTGTTCGCGGAACCTGAAGAACAAGTAAAGGACGTAAAGGTAGACCAAATTATTGATACAGTCCGAAAAAAATATGGTTTTAAATCGCTTGTACGCGCGGTCAGCGCCCTGGAAGGGGGACGGGCCATTGCCCGTAGTTCACTGGTGGGTGGACATGCTGGCGGAATGGCAGGGCTGGAAGAAGGTGACGATCGTGATTAGACGAACTCCCAAAAAATTCCAGGATTACAATGATTATCATGACCGCGGCTTCATGAAGTGGATTACCGCTTTTGCGATGGAAGAACTTATGAGAGGGATTAAACAAAATCAAAAAGAAGCCATGAAGAATAACGCTGTTTTGCCGAAAATGACTCCCGAAGAAATAGATGCCAAACTGGCTGAAGCGTCTCATACCAAGCGACCCATTTCCATTCAATTGAACCAAAAGGATAAATGGGGCCGTCAGACTGATTCGATAGAAGGCCGATTCCAGGGTTATCTGCCGGGGGGTCAAATAAAGATTGAGGATCGGTGGCTGGCGTTACAAGACATCCGAAATATTACTTTTTTGAATGAGGGGAAATGGTCCCAGATTACACCCTTTAAAAAGGCCGAATCGTTCCGGGTGGAGGAACCGGAAATAAAATTGGTGGATGACTTCAGCCAAGATGGTGAATGGATTGAATGACGTATGATTTCAGTTGTTTGCCCCTTCATTGTATGCCATAATTATTGAATATTAGGTTGAAGGAGGTACCCATGTTAAAACGATTTTTTAAATATTATCGTCCTTATAAAGGGCTTTTCATCTTGGATTTTTCGAGTGCGGTTATTGCGGCTGTTTTGGAATTAGCTTTCCCGGTTGCCGTAAATAGCGTCATCGATACTATTTTACCGTCCGGGGACTGGAACCGTATCATTACTGCTTCCATCTTTCTCCTGCTTTTATATATTATTAATACCTTTTTGCAATTCGTTGTTATTTATTTTGGTCACCGCTTAGGAATAAATATTGAGACAGATATGCGTCAAGACCTTTTTAACCATCTACAAAGACAGTCATTCAGCTATTATGACAATAACAAAACCGGGAAATTAATGACCCGCTTAACGTCGGATTTACAGGAAATATCGGAAGTGGCCCATCATGGTCCTGAAGATATTTTCATTACTTTAATTACCTTGGTGGGTGCCTTTTTACTTATGTTGCGTGTCCACACGAATCTCGCCATCGCGACCATTGTACTGATTCCTTTTATTATGTTTGCTGTTTCTTTCTTCAACAAGAAAATGACGGCAGTAAATACACGGATTTTCGAAAATCTCGGGGAATTTAATGCTGGTATCGAAGCAACTGTGAGTGGTGTGCGTGTTGTTCAGGCCTTCGCGAACGAAGCGTATGAGTCAGAACGATTTAAAGGCTTGAATAACCTTTATCGCCGGGCAAGGTTGACCTTTTACAAAACCATGGGCATTAGTTCTTCTTACAACTATTTGATGATTCGTCTCATCAATTTATTTGCGCTCTTCTTTGGTTCTTATTACACGATTCAAGGAGAATTGAGTTACGGGGATTTTGTTGGCTTTATCTTGCTATCAAATATTTTTGTTCGTCCCATCGAAAAAGTGAACAACATGATTGAGCAATATCCGAAAGGGATTGCCGGTTTCAAACGCTTTACTGAAGAAATCGATCGTGATCTTGAAATAGTTGATAAATCGGATGCCATTTCCGTTCAACATTTAGATGGCAATATCGTTTACAAAAATGTTTCCTTTTCATATGACGGTTCAACCCCTGTATTGGAAAATGTCGATTTAACCGTTCAGGCAGGAGAAACGGTGGCTTTCGTTGGACCAAGTGGTGGAGGTAAAACGACGATTTGTAACCTCTTGCCTCGTTTTTATGAAGTAACTTCTGGCAATATCACTATTGATGGCATCAATATCCAGGACATGACGATGCATTCCTTGCGTAACCAAATTGGTGTCGTTCAACAGGACGTATACTTATTCCCTGGTACGATTCGCGAGAACATCCGTTATGGGAAATTGGATGCGACAGAGGATGAAATCAAGCAAGCCGCAGTCTTGGCTAATTTGGAACATGTCATCAGGAATATGCCGGAAGGTTTGGATACGGTTATCGGGGAACGCGGGGTTAAACTATCGGGTGGGCAGAAACAGCGTCTTTCCATTGCGCGTATGTTCTTGAAAAATCCGCCTATTTTGATTTTAGATGAAGCGACGTCTGCTTTAGACACCGAAACTGAACAAGTTATCCAAGAGTCACTGGATTCCTTGGCGGTAGGGCGGACGACCTTGATTATCGCCCATCGTCTAGCAACCATCAAACATGCTACCCGTATTGTCGTAGTGAGCGATCACGGTATAGCTGAACAAGGAACACATGAAGAATTGTTGGCTCTTAACGGTGCTTACCGTCGTTTGTACGAGGCACAGTTTTTAGCATAAATTACTGATTATCTACACGCACAAAAATAACCGCCCTGTACCAACAAGGCGGTTATTTTTGTGCGTTCTATTTTTTTCGCTTGTCTACTTCTTGCCGAAAGTGCATCATTTCTGCGTCCAAATGTGAACGCAGGGTAGGTAAATTTGCTCGGACAAGTTGTTTTTCTTTAACCACTTGACTGCCGGCCACAAAAACATCCCGGACATTATGCGCTTGGGCTGAATAGACCAAGACAGCATACGGATCGAAAATAGGGAACATGTTGACGGAATCTGTCTCGATTAAGGTGATGTCTGCTTGCTTACCTGGTTCAAGTGACCCAATCAACTGATTCATACCCAGTGCTTCTGCTCCCCCGATTGTCGCTAAGCGGACAATTTCCTTTGTCGGAAAAGCTGCGCGGTCTTTCAATGCGGTCTTGTGAAAATAGGCAACCATTTTCATTTGGGAAAATAAATCCAGTGTATTGCCGCTGCTTGGCCCATCTGTTCCCAAGCCGACCCGAACCCCTGCATCCAACATTGCCTGAACAGGTGCGATTCCTTTAGCTGACTTGGTGTTGGCACCGATGCAATGAGCAACGGCTGCATTTTGCTTTTTTAAGAGGGAGATGTCATCGGCTGTTGCAAAAATGCAGTGGGCTGCTAACGTTCGTTCCGTTAGAATACCTAAATCGTTCAAATAAGCAATTGGGGTTTGATCGTAGTCCAGTTGGTATTTTTCCATTTCAAATGTCATTTCACTGACGTGAAGGGAAAAAGGGACATCATATTTTTCCGCTAAATCGAACGCTTGCTTTAATGAGTCCGGGCTGTTCGTATAGGGCGCATGTGGTGCAACTGCGGGTGTTATCAATGGATGATCCAACCATTTGGGAATGAATGTTGCTGCATAATCCAGTCCGCCATAAGGTTTTTCAGAATCAGGTGCTTCTTCCAGTACAGTTTCAGCCAGGATGGCGCGTGCGCCCATTTCATCAGTTGCTTTTGCCAACTCATTTTCAAAATAATACATATCGAAAAAGGTCGTAATACCTGCCAGCTGCATCTCCGCAATTGCATACTTTCCACTGTGATAGGCCAAGGTATCCGTCATACACGCTTGCTCCAATGGAAACAAAAACCGGGTTAAACGATCGGGTGTATCATCGCCTAATGAGCGGAAAGGGACCATGCCAATATGCGTATGGGTATTCACCATTCCTGGTATAGCAATGGCCCCTTTTCCGTCAATCACGCGTTCGTAGGTTTCTTCAGGCAGTTGTGCCATTGCTCCGACTGCTGTAATAACATCGTCAGAAAAACTGATAAAGCCAGGATTGTATTCAGTAAAGTTTTCATCCATCGTCAAAATATGGACATTCGTAATTAATGTTTTCATTTCTAGCGCTCCATTAGTGGAATGAGTTCGTGAGTGTGGACATCCATCATTCCAAAGTCAGTTATTTTCAATTTAGGTGACACGGGCAGGGATAAGGTAGAGAATGACATAATTTCATTGGTGTTTTTGTATCCTAAATGTCGCATTTCCCGGCGGACATCACCTAGTTTTTCTCCAAGGACCGAAACCGGTTCATCACTCAAAATACCACCGATTGGTAAAGGACAACTTGCGGTCACGGTTCCGTTCGCGCTTACGACATATCCTCCCTGCATGGCTAACACAGCTTGTTGGGCAACAAGAATATCCTCAATGGATGTTCCCATTACCATCAAGTTATGATGATCATGCGCCCAAGTCGTTGCGATGGCTCCTTTTTCAGACAACGTATTTTCGACGAAACCATACCCGATATTTCCGTTTTTTCCATAACGTTCCATTACTACAATTAAAGCCAGACCACTGCTTTCCCATTCTAAAAAGCCATCTTTTTCAGCGAGCGTTCTTTGTACGTGTTCGGTAAATGTTCCGACTTCCTGGATCGCAATGACATTGCAGAGCATCTCTTTTTCAACTTTGAATTGTAGGTCTTCTTTTGTCAAGGGGCGACACTGAACAGATTCATAAAAATGATCTGGAAATGCGATAACAGGATGATGGGGAGAGGTGCGTTTCCCATTTTTATAAACGTGCGCAATTTTAAAGCTTTCAAGGTCATCCAACAAAATAAAGTCAGCTAGGTAACCGGTCATGATGGCACCTCGGTCTTGGAAACCCATTCTTCGTGCCGGGGTGTAAGTGGCAGTGTAAATTGCTTCTTCAACCGGTAGTCCTGCTTCGATTGCTAAACGGACATTCTCATTCAAATGGCCCTTGGTGAAATCGTCAACCATGATGTCGTCGGTAATGATGGCCATATATTCGTATAATTTATACTGATTAATGACGGCCATATTTTCCGGGTTGATTGATTTCTTCTGAAACTCCAGAAAAAGCCCGTTCTTGGCTTTTTCCAAAATCGACTCCGGTGATTGATGGGTATGGTCAGCAGTCAAACCGACAAACATAAATTTCGCCAAGTCTTCACCGGAAACACGGGGGATATGTCCTTCTAGCGGCATGAATGGTTTTGTAGTTTGGGTTTCCCGTAAAATTTGTCGGATTAATGAATGGGGTTCGCTGGTTATACCCTTGAAGTTCATTGCTTCCCCCAAGGCAATCACATTAGGATATTGTAACAAGGCGCTGACTTCGGATACGCCAATGATGCCCCCCGTTGTTTCACGGTCCGATGTTGTTGAGGGCACAGAAGACGGAATGGCATAAAAAATATCCATTTCCGTTTCTTGTTCCATGAATGCCTGAATTCCTTCAATTCCAAACACGTTGGCAATCTCATGAGAATCAGCTACAACCGTCGTAACCCCATGTGAAAGGGCGGTTGGGGAAAATGAAGCAGGTGGGACCATCGAACTTTCAATATGCATATGAATATCAATTAATCCGGGAATCATATATTTTCCTTGAGCATCCAGTATTTCTTTCGGCTCCAAATAATGTAAATCCTCATCGGAAATGTAATAAAACTTTCCGTCTTTTACTGACACGTGTTGGTTTTCGAATGATTTCAGAAAAGTGTTAAAGACACGTGCATTTATAATCAACAAATCTATCATAAACGTTCTCCTTCCAGCTTGAAATGCGGCGTTTAGACAATAAAAAAACCACGAACGCCGCATTTTTCGCAAAAAAGCGGCGTTCTAGGCTCGTTCGGTAGCTAAACGCCGCACCCATACATCGATTTACTAAAAAAGAGACAGAAAAGTTCTGCCTCTTTAGTCTTTTTATTGATTCAATGTTTCATTCCACTGGTTAATCCAGTCTTCCAGGTTCTCATTCACAAATGTAAAATCAATTGCTTTTGCACGTTGTGCCACATCACCATAAGTTTTGTTTGCGGCTACTTCTTCATCCAATTCAACATCTGCGTTTGTTGGCGCTTCGTTCAAGGATGCCGCTGTTGTTGCTTGTAATTCTTGGCTTAGCTTCCAGTTAATGAATGCGTAAGCAGCATCTTTGTTGTCTGATGAAGCGACGACGTTCAATGTGTTAAAGTTTGCGTATGTACCAGACTCAGGAACGAGGAATTGAACATCTGGGTTTGCTTCAGAAATGATTGGGTAAGCAAAGTCCCCAACCACAGCTGCCACGATTTCTCCTGATTGGAATAAGTTCGCAAGGTCAGAAGATTTTGAGTATGTTTTGATGATATTTGGCTTCAACTCAGTTAGAGCTTCAAAACCTGCCGCGCCATTATCGGTAGTGATATCGACACCTTTGAAGTCGCTGGCAACATGCAGCATAGCAGGACCGAAAGTTGTTGTAATATCTGGAATTGAGATTTTCCCTGCCAATGAAGGATCCCATAAATCAGACCACTCATCAATTGTCATACCGGCAGCTTCTTCGTTGTAGATAATACCAATGCTATTCATGGTATAAGGTGCTCCTGAAGTTGCAACTGCATCCTTCGCACCGCCTACTAACTTAGACAAGTTCGGAACTTTAGTTTCGTCCAATTCTTCAAACAAACCGGCTGCGACACCCGTTGCTGCATTCGCTTGTGATAATTCAATAACGTCAATTGTTGAATTAGGGTTGTTTTGCAGTTTTGTGAAACGTTCGCTGGAATTCCCAACTTCGTAAGTAATTTCAGTCCCTGTTTCTGCTGAGAAAGGATCAAAAACATCGCGTTTAATGATATCTTCGCTCAACGCAAATGTGGAAACAATCAATTCACCGCCGTTTTCTGCTGTTGCAGAACTTTCTGCTTCTGAACCGGAGTTACCGCATGCTGCTAATAATAAAGTTGCTGCTAGAGATAGGGAAGCTGTTTTCCAATTTTTCATGTTTAGTTCTCCTTTTTTATACCAAAATTATTTTTGTTGGGTCTAAATACAAACGGACGGTCTCGCCTGCTTGATAAAGCTTAGCGTCTTCGTCGTTAACGATTAAGTTCCCGACGGCTGTTTCAACTTCATATTGATAACTCTTGCCTAAAAAGGTGCGTACACGAACGGTACCACTCAGGACATTATCAGCCGCTGCTAATTCACGGTGCATGGAAATGTTATCCGGACGGATTGTTGCTTTTACTGCTTGACCACTATTATCGCTATTCGTTTGGAATCGTGTGCCGTCTTCAGCACGATAAAGCTGCTCTTTTTCTTGTTGGAGAGGGATAAAATTCTCAAAGCCGATAAAGCGAGCTACGAATTCTGTCTTCGGATTTGAGTAAATTTCTTCAGGTGAAGCATATTGTTCAATAACGCCTTTGTTCATGACCGCTACTTTATCGGAGATGGAGAAACACTCCTCTTGATCATGCGTGACGAAAACCGTTGTAATCCCAAGTGTACGCTGGATGCGCTTGATTTCCATACGCATGGTGACGCGTAATTTGGCATCCAAGTTACTTAATGGTTCATCCAATAACAATAACTTTGGCTCGATTACCAAAGCACGCGCTAAGGCAACGCGTTGCCTTTGGCCACCGGAAAGTTGTTTTGGATACCGATCGGAAAAATCACCTAAACCGGTCACTTCCAAGATTCTTTTAACCTTTTCATCAATGACGGTTTTGTTTTCTTTGCGCAACTTCAATCCGAAGGCGACGTTTTCTTTAATCGTTAAATGTGGGAAAAGAGCATAGGATTGAAATACCATCCCGAAATTACGTTTGTGGACGGGTACTTTAGTCAATTCCATTTCGTCGACTACAAAAGTACCGTCATTTGGTTCAATTAAACCTGCGATGACACGTAAGGTTGTTGTTTTTCCACATCCGGAAGGACCAAGCAGGGAAACCAATTCTCCTTTTTCAATGGATAACCGTAAATCTTTCAGAACATCCGCTTTTCCATCATAACTAACGCGAATATCCTCTAAATTAACAAAAGCCATTAGTTGGCATCCTCCTCTTTACGAAATCGAAGCAAGTCCAAGCGTTTTTTCAATTAGAATCATCATCAAGATTGTTCCAATCATCAATAACACTGAAAGTGCGGATACAGTAGGGTCATAGTTGTATTCAATATAACTCATTAAGTTTGTCGGTAAAGCAGTGATACCTGGACCAGACAAGAATTGTGATACCGGAATATTATTGAAAGAGTTGATGAAAGCCAGCATAAATGAAGCGAAAATACCTGATGAAATATTGGGCAACACGACTTTGAAGAAAGCTGTCAATCGCGTACTTCCCAAAGTCCAGGCAGCTTCTTCAATTGAGAAGTCCAACTGTTCTAAACTGGAACCAACAACGCGAATAATGTAGGGTAAGCTAATTAAAAAGTGACCCAACAATAACCCTTGAAATATAGGCAGCTGTAACCGAATAACGATGAACTGGAATAAAGAGAAACCTACAACCACGCCAGGTATGATGGTTGGAGATAAAAAGAAACTCTTTAATGCAGTGCGACCAGGAAAGTTATAACGGGATAACCCGTAAGCAGCCGGTACCCCAATGATCAAGGCCAGAAAAGTTGCCAATAAAGATACTCTTAAACTCAGCCAGAAACTATTAATAAAGCCGCTAATTCTAAATACATTTGCATACCAATCCAGTGTAAAGCCTTCGATTGGGAATTGAATCGTTGGATTTTCCCCGAAAGATGTGACGACAATAATAAACAAGGGGAAGAATAAAAATAAGAAAATAACTAACGCGAAGAGCGCGAGCCCTTTTTGTTTACGCATTGAGGTCGCCTCCTCTTCTATCAATACGGGCAGCAAGCAAATTAAAACCTTTCATAACTAGCATGGTTGTGGCAATCATGATCAAAGCAATTACCCCTGCATTTTCCCAGTTACCTAAACTCATAGCATTTTGGTACAGGAAAGTTGCCATCATCATGTTTTGATTACCACCGAGTAGTTGCGGGGTTGTGTAGGCGGTTAGAGTACCAGTAAAAACTAAAATGCTACCGATAATTACCCCTGGAATGCTTAAAGGCCAAATAACTTTTACAAAAGCAACCAGCGGGTTCGCACCTAATGTTTCGGCAGCTTCTACAATTTCGGAGTCAATGTTTTCCAAAACGCCAACCAATGTTGTAATCATTAAAGGTAAAAATAAATATAAAGAACCAATCGTGATGGCAAACTCCGTATAAAGTAGTTGCATGGGTTCTTGAAGCACACCAATAGCCAATAAACTACGATTGATAATACCGTTTGTACCAAGAATGTTAATCCAGGCAAAACTGCGAACAACAGAGTTAGTTAACAAAGGGAATAAAACTAATCCCATCATCAGGCTACGCCATCTACGATCGCTGCGAGCGATGTAATAAGCTGTTGGAAGACCGAATGCAACACTTAATAAAGTAACAATCAACGATAACTTAACAGTTCGCCATAAAATAGAAATATTATAACTACTACTAAAAAAAGAGATATAGGAATCGAGTGTAAAACCGCCATCATAAACAGTTGGCCAAACAATCGAAAGCAACGGCAAAACTAAAAAGACAATCAACAAGATCAATCCCGGAGCCACAATGAGGTAGGGAGAGCTTTTGGATGACACGAACATTATCCTCCTCCATTTCCCAAATATATGGGAAAATATAATATATGGGGAAATTATAAGGTCTGATGAACTTTTTATCAACCCCAAAACGAATATAAGGCAATATAAATATACTTAATGTTCGTGTTTTCGAGGAGAAAGTGGGGTTGGTTTCATTTCTGCTCTTTTTTAGGTGGTTATCGTGTATAATGGGGAGAAAGAACGTACACATGAGCGGAGGAAGAAACATGAAGAAGCGTAGTGGTTGGTTCATCACAAGTATATTGACAACTTTACTACTGGCAGGCTGCAAACAAACCGCTTTTGAGCCAAGTCCGTACAAGCCTGCCGATCTAAACCATCTTTCAGGGGTTACGATGCAAACGGCGGAACCAAGTTACCCAACTGATATTGAATCGATTGCGGTCACGATCACAAATAAATCAGAAGCAGAATTGTTTTATGGGGTTGCTTTTAGTGTTGAGTATCTGGACGGCAATGAATGGGTTATTTTCCCATTTGAAGATGAAATGGCCTGGATTGAAATTGCCTTGATTTTGGAACCAGATGCAACCAACACCGAAGAATTAAACATGACGCTCTTAAAACATGATTTTGAACCGGGTAGCTACCGCATTATAAAGGATATTGCGGGCGAAACATTGACAGCAGAATTTGAAATAGAAATGGAGTAAAAGATGAATCCTGAAGAATTTAAAACAGCAGTTGCAGAGCTGGGGCTCGAATTGAGTGAAAAGCAAATGCAACAATATAATCGTTATTATGAATTACTGGTTGAATGGAATGAAAAGATTAATCTGACGGCTATTACCGAGCGAGATGAAGTTTACTTGAAACATTTTTTTGATTCCATCACGCTAGGATTGCATACCGATGTATTGAAGGGTGAGGTGGCACTTTGTGACGTCGGAGCAGGTGCAGGTTTCCCTAGTATCCCGTTAAAAATCGCCTATCCTGAAATCAAAGTCACGATTGTTGACTCTTTAAACAAACGCATTTCCTTTTTGGAACTCCTTTTTAAAGAATTAGCACTAGAAGGTGTACGTTGTTTCCATGATCGGGCCGAAACGTTTGGACAAAACCCTGAACATCGTGCGGCTTATGATATTGTAACAGCACGAGCAGTAGCCCGCATGAGTGTCTTAAGCGAACTATGCGTACCGTTGGTAAAAAAAGGGGGCTACTTTGTGGCAATGAAGGCATCAAGTTCTCAAGAGGAACTTGATGACGCCAAGGCTGCTATTGCAACTTTGGGCGGTAAAGTTGAAGAAGATTACGCCTTTGAATTGCCAAAAGAGGAAGGCGAGCGTCATATTGTTCTCATCAAAAAAACAAAAGACACGCCAAAAAAATATCCGCGCAAACCGGGTCTGCCCAATAAAAAGCCACTATAAGGAAGAGGGTATGAATTTACCTTGGTTTTTGGTACAATAATCAAGTAATGTTCGATTATTTTGTCTGTAGAAAATCATATTATACAAGAGCGATAAATGATGCAGTCATTTTGAAAAAATGCGAAAGGGAAAAATACGCATTTTATTTTTCCCTTTTTTTTGCATCATCTTTAGAACTGGAGGAAAGTAAATGACACGGATCATTGCAGTTGCAAATCAAAAAGGTGGCGTTGGTAAAACGACAACGACCGTCAACCTGGCAGCGGCGTTAGCCTACCTAGGGAACAAAGTGCTATTGATTGATAGCGATGCGCAAGGAAACGCAACAAGCGGCCTTGGTATTTCCAAAGCGGATGTGAACGATGATATTTATGATGTCCTCGTTAATCAAATTCCGATTGAACAAGCGATTCAGCCATCATCTCGGGAAAATTTGTGGGTCGTTCCGGCAACTATCCAGTTAGCAGGGGCTGAAATTGAATTGACAAGCCAACCACACCGTGAAGCGCGACTAAAGACAGCTTTACAAAAATTAAGTATTGAATACGATTATATTTTTATCGACTGTCCACCGTCACTGGGGCATTTGACTATCAACGCGTTTACAGCGAGTGATGCAGTTTTGATTCCTGTTCAATGTGAATACTATGCCTTGGAAGGTTTGAGTCAATTACTGAATACTTTCCGACTGGTTCAAAAACATTTCAACCAAGACTTGAAAATTGAGGGTGTTCTGTTGACGATGCTGGATGCACGTACGAACCTTGGTTTTGAAGTTGTTGAAGAAGTGAAGAAATACTTTAAAGAAAAAGTGTATGACACGATTATTCCACGTAATGTCCGTTTGTCCGAAGCACCAAGTTATGGTCAATCAATCGTCGATTATGATATCCGTTCGAAAGGTGCCGAAGTTTACATAGAACTTGCAAAGGAAGTGCTAGAAGATGCCGAGTAAAAACAATAAGGGGTTAGGCCGCGGCATTGATGCCTTATTTACAAACTTTGGTGACATCGAAAAAATTGATGAAAAAACCGAAAAAGTGGAAGAAATAAAGTTGGACGAAATTCGTCCCAATCCTTACCAACCACGGAAAGAGTTTGATGACACGGCCCTGGCGGAGCTTGCTGAGTCCATTAAAATAAATGGCGTTTTCCAGCCGATTATTTTACGGAAATCAGCAGTAAAAGGCTATGAAATTATTGTCGGGGAACGGCGTGCACGCGCTTCGCGTCTCGCTGGAAAAGAAACGATTCCGGCTATTGTCCGTCAATTCGATGAACGCGCAATGATTGAAATTGCTATTCTTGAGAACTTACAGCGTGAGGATTTATCGCCATTGGAAGAGGCGGAAGCCTATCAAACGATGTTGACGAAACTGAAGCTAACACAAGCCGATGTTGCGCAACGTTTGGGCAAGAGCCGTCCTTATGTGGCGAACTACCTGCGTCTATTAACGCTGCCAGAAGATGTTAAAAAGCTTCTTCGCAACGGTGATTTGACAATGGGGCAAGCGCGGACGTTGTTGGGATTGAAAAATCAAACACAAATCAGTGAATTGGCTAAACGCGTGGTAGCTGAAGGCATGACCGTACGGAATTTAGAAGCGTTGGTCCAAGAATTAACACAACCAACCCAGCGTAAAGAAAAGAAAAAACGCGAAAAAATCAAGAAACCTTCTTATATCATCGAAAGCGAAGAGCGCTTGATGGATCGTTTTGGAACTGCTGTGCAGATTACCCCTAAAGGCGAACAAGGGAAAATTGAAATTGAGTATTTATCACCTGCAGATTTGAATCGCATTTTGGATTTATTAGCGATTGAATTTGAAGATTGAAAAGGGGGTTGCCATTGGTGAACCAAAAAGAGTATGATTTACACGATATCGTGGAAATGAAGAAAGCACATGCTTGCCAAAGTAACTCCTGGGAGATTATTCGGATGGGGATGGATATCCGCATTAAATGCCAGAAGTGTGGACAGTTGGTCTTGATGCCGCGTCGTGAATTTGAGAAGAAAATGAAAAAAGTATTGGTGAAGGCAGAAGATGCTGAATAAGCACCAAATAGAAAGAGTGGAATAGAATGTCATTAACAGCAGGAATTGTGGGTTTGCCAAACGTGGGAAAATCCACATTATTTAATGCAATCACGAAAGCAGGAGTTGAAGCGGCAAACTATCCGTTTGCGACTATCGATCCAAACGTCGGCGTCGTTGAAGTACCAGATGAGCGTCTACAAAAATTAACAGAATTGGTGAAACCTAAAAAGACTGTTCCGACAACTTTTGAATTTACAGATATTGCCGGAATCGTAAAAGGTGCCAGTAAAGGTGAAGGGCTAGGAAATAAATTCTTGGCCAACATTCGCCAAGTTGATGCAATTTGTCATGTTGTGCGTTGCTTTGAAGATGAAAATATTACTCATGTCAGCGGTAAAGTGAACCCGTTAAGTGATATTGAAGTCATTAATTTGGAATTGATTCTTGCAGATTTGGAGTCCATCGATAAACGTTATACTCGTGTCAGCAAAATTGCTCGTACAAAAGATAAAGATGCTTTGGCAGAATTAGCCATTTTGGAACGTGTGAAAGAAGCTTTGGAAGCTGGTAAATCAGCGCGTACAGTGGAATTTACACCGGAAGAAGAACCACTTGTGAAGAGTCTTTTCCTTTTGACAACGAAACCTGTTCTTTATGTAGCAAACGTTGCTGAAGATGAAGTGGGCGACGCTGAAAACGAAATGGTTAAAGCAGTACGTGAGTTTGCTGCTTCAGAAGGTGCTGAGGTAGTAACGATCAGTGCGCGTATCGAAGAAGAAGTGGCTGAACTGGAAGATGAAGAAAAGGCTGACTTCCTGCGTGAGATTGGGATTGAACAGTCAGGATTGGATCAATTGATTCAAAAAGCCTATTCATTGCTAGGATTGGGTACTTATTTCACAGCGGGTGAAAAAGAAGTACGTGCTTGGACTTTCCGTTTAGGTATGAAAGCACCGCAAGCTGCTGGTGTTATCCATACAGATTTTGAACGTGGTTTTATTCGTGCAGAGACAGTTTCTTATGATGATTTATTAGCGGCAGGTAGCATGAGTGCAGCCAAAGAAGCTGGTAAAGTTCGCTCTGAAGGAAAAGAGTACATTGTTCAAGATGGCGATGTTATGTTATTCCGCTTTAATGTATAATGTTTGGCGTAAGAAATTCTAGGAGGCTCTAAACGTGTCAGAGAATACAGAAAAAACACTTGAACAATTAAAGAATGAAAACAATGCCTTGTGGAGTGAACTTACTAAACGTAATGAGCAATACATGGTTGGTCTTGATCGTGCTTTAAAACAAGCTAACTACGACGAAGAAAATAAACATGTTTTATATAACAAAATGATGACGGAGCTTGTCTCAAATCAAAAAAGTGGTACGACGGCACGCCAATTATATGGAACTGTATCTGAATGCGCAGAAAACATTCTGCAGCAACATGAAGAGAGTATAGTGCCAGAGCGCTCACCAAACTGGCTGATTGCCATCGATGGTGGCCTCCTATTGGGTTCAATCTTCGCGTTGATTTCAGGGATTTCCTTATTGACGTCTGATGCTAACGTACAGCCCGGTATGGGAATTATCAGCTTAATCTTGAATTTTATTGCGGGTGGATTATCCATGTTGGTTATTTCCAAATACCAACCAGACCCTAACGCGCCAAAAGGCAAAAAAGGTTACGGAAAATATATTGCGGCTACAACGATTGCCATGCTTTTCTGGATGCTAGCGATGACGGCGACAATGGCATTAGTGCCACCAGCCATCAATATTAGCTTGTCAGCACCTGCTTATTTAGTAATTGGTGGTCTTGGATTTGCGCTTAAATTCTATTTGAAGAAAAAATTCACTATCACAGGTGGATTGTTCTAAAGTATAAAAAGTGGAACAACACGTTTTTATGGTGTTGTTCCACTTTTTTGTATTTAAATATTTCCGTTAAATCCGGTGGAATGGATAACAGGAAAAGAATACTTTTCCTACCATATCTTTTTGGGCAATATAGGGATCTTCAAAATGGCGACTATCTTGGGAAATGGTTCTATTATCGCCAAGCATGAAGTATTTTCCTTTGGGAACGATGAAGTTTCCTCCATCACCACTCGGATTCGCCGTGTATGGTTCATCCAGTTCCTTTTGATTGAGATAAACTGTACCATTTTCTCGGATGTCGATACTGTCTCCCGGTAGACCAATAACTCGCTTAATCACGTCCTGGTTAAGTTCATGGGAATGAAAAATGACAATGTCACCACGGTGCACCTTGTTGTAGGCATATAGGCGCTTGGTCAGAAGTCTCTGCTTTGGTTTGAGTAAGGGAGACATGGATAAAGAGGAGACCCTAGCCACAAAGAAAAGGTAGCGCCGGATAAACTGGGCTGCCACTCCAGCAAGTAGAATGATGGTGATGATGTTAAAAAATAGGGACTCATTCATTTTTTTCACCTGGCTTCAATAGTAGTAGGATATAGATGGCCGTTAATGTTTATGAGCATGGTGATGTTCATGATCATGCTCTTCACCTTCCGCGCTTTTGAAGAAGGTGACGTAGGCTGCGATGTATTCCCGGGCAGCATCAAGGTCGTTGATGTCGTAATCCTTCAATTTCAAGGCTCTTTGAAATTTCCCTTCAAGAGCTGCTACTTCCTCTTTCGGAAGGACACCTTCAAAAGGTGACAGATTCCCAACTTCTAGACACTTGTCTGCGGCAGCGACTCTTGGGTCAACCGGTACACCCGCTGGTTTCATGCCCTCGAAGGGTGCACCCTCTCCGGCACGATGGATTCGGATAACGCTCTCCTGGAAATATTGATCGGCCAACATCTGGGCCTCGGGGCTGAGTATTCGGACTTTGCGGCTTAACTCGAAGATTTTCGTGAGTTCTTCTTCATCTTCCGGAGCAAGCCATTTCAAGGCATAGTTGAGGTTTCCTGTTTCCAATGCTTTCCTGGCGTCGGTTGCGGTAGGCCCATCAAAGGTGTCACAGTGAGCGCTAACATTTATAGGCATCAAGAATATAAAGAGAGCGACGACAAACAATACGACTACGACCATTAAGATTTGCATGAAAATTCCTCCTTATGTTTTATTTGTTTTTTGTTCTTTATGCCCTTGTTATATCACATAACCATGAGTTTGAAACTTTTAAAGATTTATCTGGCCGTTAGGATAACGCTCGTAAGAAAAAAATACTCTTTTGTCTCCAATCCTGATATACTGGTCCAGCAAAGAAAAGAAAGTAGGAAAATATGGAAAAGAAATCATTTGAATCGATGGGAATTAGTCCCGAAATACTGAAAGCACTCACGAGTTTGCGTTATTACAACCCAACAGCAGTGCAGGAACAGGTGCTTCCGTTGGCTTTAGAAAAACAGGATATTATTGTGGAATCACAAACAGGTAGTGGCAAGACAGCTGCATTTGGTATTCCATTGTGTGAAGATGCAATTTGGGAAGAAAATAAACCCCAAGCTTTAATCCTTGTTCCGACTCGGGAATTAGCGTTACAAATCAAGGAAGAAATTATGAATATCGGCCGTTTGAAGCGAATTAAGGTGACTGCGGTATTTGGTAAGTCATCCTTTAAAACACAAAAATCCGAATTGAAGCAAAAAAGTCATATTGTCGTGGGAACACCGGGCCGGATACTTGAACACCTTCAAGAAGGAACATTTTTGGTAGAAAAAATACGTGCCTTGGTTTTGGACGAAGCAGACGAAATGTTGCATATGGGCTTTATTGAACAAGTAGAATCCGTGATTGACTACTTGCCAAGTAGTCGTCAAACGTTGCTATTCTCAGCCACCATGCCGGCCGAAGTAGAGAGATTGGCAAGTTTCTATATGCATGAAAATCGCGCTTCTGTAAAAATGGCAAAGTCAGTAGAGAATACACCGCGTATTTTGCATTCTTATATTAAAGTGCAAGACACCCCTAAAGAAAAATTACTGTTAAATTTATTGACGATTGCAAATCCAGATGCCAGCATCATTTTCTGTAATACCAAAGATGTTGTTGATGCAGTGGATGCTTACTTAGGTAAAGCAGGTCTACCCGTTGATAAATTGCATGGCGGTATGGATCAAGAAGATCGTTTAGCGGTACTGAATGATTTTCGTTCAGGAAAACTTCGTTACTTAGTGGCGACGGATGTCGCTTCACGTGGTATCGATATTGAAAACATCACACATGTGGTTAACTATGATGTTCCTTTTGAAAAAGAAAGCTTTATTCACCGAACGGGTCGGACTGGACGTGCAGGTAAAATGGGGCAAGCACTAACTTTGGTTAGTGAGAATGACAAATTCCGTTGGGCGGAAGTTTTTGACTACGCATTTGAAGATAAAGATGCCGTTACAGAGATTGTCGCCCCTTCTGAACGTATCGTTGCGCGTGCAAAGGCTGCTTTTGACAAGAAAAACCAAACACGGATGAAACCAAGAGTCGCCCGTAATAAAGAGTTAAATCAAGACATCACCAAGATTTATTTCAATGGTGGCAAAAAGAAAAAACTTCGCGCAGTTGATTTTGTTGGTACATTAACGAATATCAAAGGCATTACGGCCGAAGACATCGGTATTATCACCATCCAGGAAAATGTAACATATGTTGAGGTTTTAAATGGAAAAGGTCCTTACGTTATTTCGGAAATGCAAGATCGGACTGTAAAAGGGAAAAATTTGAAAGTCCATAAAGCCCGTAAATAGAAAATACCTAAGGAGTCCCGCAAAAAAATGCGGGGCTTTTTTCATTCTTAAGCTTGACGTTTATCTTCGTGGGTGGTAAGTTAAAACATAAAAAAATCGTACCAACCAAAGGAGAGGGGAAACAAAAAATGTCGAACTGGGAAACAAAATTTGCTAAAGAGGGATACACATTTGATGACGTATTATTAATACCTGCAGAAAGTCATGTATTACCGAATGATGTGGATCTATCAATTCAATTGGCAAAAAATATCCGCTTGAATGTCCCTATTTTAAGTGCAAGCATGGATACTGTAACTGAAGCCGAAATGGCCATTGCCATGGCACGAAATGGCGGTTTAGGCGTCATCCACAAAAATATGTCTATCCAAGCGCAAGCAGACGAAGTTCGCAAAGTAAAACGCTCAGAAAGTGGCGTTATTATTGATCCTTTCTTCTTGACACCAGATCATTTGGTAAGTGAAGCAGAACATTTGATGGCAAAATACCGCATTAGTGGTGTTCCGATTGTGAATCATATGGAAGAACGCCAATTAGTTGGGATTCTTACAAACCGTGATTTACGTTTTATTTCTGATTACACTCAAAAAATTGGTGATGTTATGACCAAAGAGGAGCTTATTACGGCACCTGTTGGAACATCATTAAAAGAAGCAGAAAACATTTTGCAAAAATACAAAATTGAAAAATTACCTTTGGTTGATGGTGAAGGCAAACTAGCTGGCTTAATTACTATTAAGGATATTGAAAAAGTTATTGAATTCCCACATGCAGCGAAAGATAGCCATGGTCGCTTATTGGTGGCAGCAGCTGTAGGAGTGACTACTGATACTTTTGAACGTGCTCAAGCATTACTCGATGCTGGTGCTGATGCAATTGTCATTGATACTGCTCATGGTCACAGTGCGGGTGTTATCCGTAAAATTAGTGAAATTCGTGCCCAATTCCCAGAGGCAACCTTGATTGCTGGTAACGTTGCGACAGCTGAAGGGACCCGTGCCTTGTTCGAAACGGGTGTAGATGTTGTTAAAGTAGGTATCGGACCTGGTTCTATCTGTACAACACGTGTGGTGGCAGGAGTTGGGGTACCACAAATCACAGCTATTTATGATGCTGCAGGTGTGGCACGTGAATACGGAAAAGCGATTATTGCTGATGGTGGTATTAAGTATTCTGGAGATATCGTAAAAGCAATGGCTGCCGGTGGACATGCTGTTATGTTGGGTAGTATGTTGGCGGGTACGGACGAATCACCTGGTGAATTTGAAATGTTCCAAGGCCGTCGTTTCAAAACGTACCGCGGAATGGGTAGCTTGGCAGCCATGGAAAAAGGTTCAAGCGACCGTTATTTCCAAGGTGGCGTAAATGAAGCTAACAAACTTGTTCCTGAGGGGATTGAAGGTCGCGTTGCTTATAAAGGCGGCGTTGGCGATATTATCTTCCAAATGCTAGGTGGCGTTCGTTCCGGTATGGGCTATGTTGGCGCAGCTAACTTAGAACAATTACGCGAAAATGCACAATTTATGCGTATGTCAGGTGCCGGTTTGGTTGAATCTCATCCACACGATATCCAAATTACAAGAGAAGCACCAAACTACTCTTTTGGAAACTAAGGGTTATTAATTTAATATTTCTGTAAACTGCTTACCTTGATAAAATAAAGGTAAGCAGTTTTTTTATAAGGATTGTTTGGACGTAACTATTTAATTCCCGCTGAATTATGTCCAAACTTGTTTCCGTGAAAGCCATATTTTTTAAGATTCTTACAAGTATCACGTTTTTAACGAAACCTTTATTATTTTCTGGTAAACTAACAGCAACTAATATGCACAATGAGGTGACTTATGGATAAGATATTAATTGTTGATGACGATCGTGAAATTGTAGATTTACTAAGTATTTATTGTAAAAATGAAGGCTATGAAGCTATAAAAGCTTATAACGGAGTAGAAGCCCTGCAATTGCTAAAACAAAATATGGATATCCAGCTTATTATCCTGGATGTCATGATGCCGAAAAAAGATGGCATCGCTGTTTTGAAAGAGCTTAGAGAAGATAATAATCAAATACCGGTTTTGATGTTAAGTGCAAAATCTACTGACATGGATAAAATTCAAGGACTAACTTCTGGTGCTGATGATTACGTCTCTAAACCCTTCAATCCACTTGAAGTGATGGCACGTATCAAGTCATTATTACGCCGTTCTTCGGTTACCCAACAAGAAATAGAAGCCAATGTTATTGAGGTTGGTCCACTTATCATTAAAAAAGAGTCCCATGAAGTTAAAACCTTGAATGGTAAAGAAATACAATTAACTGCCTTGGAATTCGGCATTTTATATTTGTTGGCAAGTAATTTGAATCGTGTTTTTAGTGCGGATGAGATATTTGAACGGGTATGGTTACAAGAAAGTATTGTTTCAGCCAAAACAGTAATGGTACATGTTAGCCATCTACGCGATAAAATCGAAAAGGCAACCAACGGTGAAAAAGTAATCCAAACCGTCTGGGGAGTCGGCTATAAAATTTCAGAATAGGGGCAAATGGCGTGCTGAAATTGAAATTAACTAGAAAAGAACTCGGTGAGCTCATCTTTGAAGCGATTGTCACCATGACGATCATGTATTTCCTGTTGATGGGTTTTTATTTGATTTTCAATCAGATTGTCCAATCCCCACCAGAATTTTTACCACAAATCAACTCTTTATGGGATGTCATTCTATTTATTGATTTCATAGTGATTGAATATAAATTTATTATTCTCGTATCAGCGTTACTGTTTTCTGTTTTCTTTACATGGTGGCGTCTGTTTCGTCGCTATAAACAAATGCAACTGCGCCATATCCTGGACGAACTGCACTACATCGCTTCAGGAAATTTTGACCATCGGATTGAAGCTGATTTAAACGGGGATATGAATGATGTTGTCAACAGTATCAATACGTTAGTGGAGAGTACTGTGGAGGCGATGGAAGAAGAACGGAAGATTGAACAATCGAAAGATGAACTTATAACGAACGTCAGCCATGACATACGGACCCCATTAACATCAATCATCGGATATTTAGGTTTAATAGAAGACAAACAATATTCTACGTTCGAAGATGTCGAGCGCTATATCCATATTGCTTATGTAAAAGCGTTACAAATGAAAGTGCTTGTTGACGATTTATTTGAATATACGAAGGTGAGGCAAACTTCTACTCCCTTGAATTACACGAGAATTAATCTGGGCAATTTTTTGGAACAGATGGCTGCGGAATTTGAACTAGAGTCTGCCAAACAAGAAATGGCGATTGAAGTGATTATGGAAAGCGAACCATTAATGATCGAAGCGGACGTGGATAAGATTGCCAGAGTGTTCAGTAACCTGATTTCCAATGCCCTGAAGTACGGGAAAGGTGGCAGCTGGATTAAGATTGTCGTTGATAAAGTGGGTTCTGAAGCGCTCATTTCCGTGAAGAATAATGGGCCGAAAATACCCGAAGAAGCCCTGGAAGAGCTATTCGGCCGTTTTTACCGGGTGGAATCCTCCCGTTCTCATCAAACAGGAGGAACTGGTTTGGGGTTGGCCATAGCTCAGAGCATCGTAGCCTTGCATGGAGGCTACATTTATGCAGAATCCAATGAAAATGAAACAAAATTTGTGATGCGTTTGCCATTGGAACAAACACCCAACTAAATGTTGTGTTTTTGCTGTTTTTCCGCTAACATAAGAACGTAACTTTAGTGAATGGAGTAGAAGAATGATTAAATATAATAAATGGACAATCGGCCTCTTATCTGGAACTGTATTAGCCAGTACCCTTGTAGCAGTTCCAGAAGCATCAGCAGCTGTAGAACCAATTAAAGTTTCTGCTGAGGCAGCTTTCGTAATTGATAATGAAACAAATAAAATTCTATTAGATCAAAACGGGGATGAATCCCTTTATATCGCTTCAATGACAAAAATGATTCCTCTATATTTAGTGCATGAGGCTGTGGAAGCCGGCACCATTTCATGGGACACACCTGTTCCAGTCAGTGAGTATGCCGTAGCCATCAGTCAAAACTATGAACTATCTAATGTTCCTTTACGCGAAGATTTTACTTATACTGTTAAAGACCTATATGAAGCAATGGTCATTTATTCAGCGAATGGCGCAACAATTGCTGTAGCAGAATTGATTGGCGGAACTGAACATGCTTTTGTTGACATGATGAAAGCGAAATTGGATGAATGGGGAATTACAGGCTACTCTCTTTTTAATACAACGGGTTTGCCTAACCACTATGCAGATGAGTTAGGAAACCTTTACCCAGGTGCCCCTGTTGATGAAGAAAATAAAATGACAGCACGTGGCATTGCCACTGTGGCCGATCATTTGTTGGATGACTATCCAGAAATCTTGGAAACAGCTAAAATTGAGGATAAAATTTTCATGGAGGGTTCCGGAGACGAAATCCACATGATGACTTATAACTTGATGTTGCCAAACCAACCATACGCACACACTGGCGTTGATGGTTTGAAGACAGGAACAACCGATGCTTCTGGCGCTTCTTTTGCAGGAACTGCAGTTGAAGAAGATAGACGCGTCATTACAGTCGTGATTGGTGCGGAAGACAATTCTGTCCGTTTCGGAGAAACTTCACGTTTGATGGATTTTGCATTTGATAATTTTGAAAAAGTCCAAATTGCAGCAAAAGGGGATGCAGTAAAAACTGAAGAACCATTGGCAATTGCAAAAGGTAAAGAAGAAGAAGTAGGGTTGGTTTACAGTGAAGATGTCTTTGTTGTGACACCGAATACAGATGAAGAACTTAAAGTTGAAACAGAAATGTCCTTGAATCCTGATTTGTTGAACGAAGATGGCCAGGTAGAGGCACCGATTGAGAAGGGAACGACAGTCGGAAATGTTACTCTTTCAATTGAAGGTGATGATCTGGGTTACTTGGATGGTTCGCTAAACGAAGCAGCTGTAGCGGTTGAGCGCACAGTCGAAAAAGCGAATGTTTTCGTATTGGCATGGCGCTGGATAGCGAGCACTGCTTCTCAAGGATGGAATACAGTAACTGATTTTATCGGTGGTTTCTTTAACTAAGTTGACGAAATAGCTGTTAATCGAGTAAAATGATGATAATTAAAACAAATAAAAAGCTAGGCATGTGAATAGTA
This sequence comes from Jeotgalibaca sp. A122, assembly GCF_052266715.1. NCBI lineage: Bacteria > Bacillati > Bacillota > Bacilli > Lactobacillales > Carnobacteriaceae > Jeotgalibaca > Jeotgalibaca sp. A122. Next base: position 84,900 of record NZ_JBQPRB010000009.1, read on the forward strand.
AATAATGGTAGTCTTTTAGAGAGTCGGTGGTGGGTGAAAACCGATAGATGCCTTTATTGAATCCACGCATGAAGCAAACAATGAAAACAAATCAATTGCTTAAATTGTTTCGGGTCCCCCGTTATCGTCTAAAGTGCGGATGCATACGTGTGTCCGAAACTGGGTGGTACCGCGAATGACAAGTCATTTCGTCCCAATAGATTGTTATCTATAGGGGCGGAATGGCTTTTTTTATATGATTAGGAGGAGAAAAAGATGTTAGATATTAAGAGAATTCGTGAAAATTATGATGAAATGGCAGAGAAACTGGCTGCTCGTGGTGTTACAGCCGAAGTTTTAACGGAGTTGAAACAACTGGATGAGGAACGCAGAGGGAAAATTGTTGAAGCGGAGAATTTGAAACAGGTCCGCAATCAAGTATCCCAAGAAATCGCAACTTTGAAGCGCAATAAAGAGAATGCAGATGATAAAATTGCTCAAATGAAAGAAGTGGGTGACCAAATCAAGCAAATGGATGCAGATTTGGCTGCCATTGAAGAAAAAATTAACTATATTGCCTTTCGTTTGCCAAATGTGGCGCATGCATCTGTGCCGGTCGGAGCGGATGAAGAAGATAATGTGGAAATACGTAAATGGGGCGAACCACGCCGTTTTGATTTTGAACCGAAAGCCCACTACGAAGTTGCAGAAGCTCTAGGAATTCTGGACTTTGAACGTGCTGCTAAAGTAACAGGTTCTCGTTTTGTTTTCTACAAAGGCTTGGGTGCGCGTTTGGAACGTGCTTGTTACAATTATATGTTGGATTTACATACGGGTGAACACGGGTATACAGAAGTGATTCCTCCCTATATCGCAAATGAAGCTTCAATGTTTGGGACAGGTCAATTCCCTAAATTCAAGGAAGATGTTTTCCAATTGACGGATGAACGCAACTTTACTTTGATTCCGACAGCTGAAGTACCCTTAACAAACTATTACCGCGATGAAATTCTGGACGAGGCAGACTTACCAGTCTATTTTACGGCGATGAGTCCGTCTTTCCGTTCTGAAGCAGGAAGTGCAGGCCGTGATACACGTGGCTTGATCCGTATGCACCAATTCCACAAAGTTGAAATGGTTAAATTCAGTAAACCAAGCGAATCATATGAAGAGTTAGAAAAAATGACCGATAATGCAGAAGCTGTTTTGCGTAATTTAGGTCTACCGCACCGTACCATTGTTTTATGTACAGGAGACATGGGCTTCTCAGCGGCAAAAACATACGACGTTGAAGTTTGGGTCCCAGCACAAGACACATACCGTGAAATCAGTTCTTGTTCAAATACGGAAGATTTCCAAGCGCGCCGTGCGATGATTCGTTACCGGAATGAAGAAACCGGTAAAGTGGAATACGCAAATACATTAAATGGTTCAGGTGTAGCAGTGGGACGTACAGTAACGGCTATTTTGGAAAATTATCAAAATGAAGATGGGTCAATAACAATTCCAGAAGTTTTGGTTCCATATATGGGTGGTATCACTAAGATTACGAAGGAAAATGCATTAGGGAATAAATAATTCTTCTATATATGTTAAAATAACCCCAAAAGAAAGGGGAGTTTAAACGATGGCATTTGAAAAAGCAACGTTTGCTGGTGGATGCTTCTGGTGTATGGTAAAACCGTTTGATACTTTACCAGGAATTGAATCTGTCATTTCAGGTTATACGGGTGGCCATGTTGAAAATCCAACTTATGAGGAAGTTTGTACCGGAAAGACAGGCCACACGGAAGCGGTACAAATAACATTTGATCCAGAAGTTTTTCCGTATAAAGATTTAGTAGAGGTTTATTGGCAACAAACAGATCCAACTGATCCAAACGGTCAATTCGTTGACCAAGGAAATTCTTACCGCCCCGCGATTTTTTATCATTCACCTGAACAAAAAGAGATTGCAGAAGAATCAAAACGGGCGCTTCAAGAGAGTGGACGGTTTAAAAAACCGATTATTACACCAATCGAACCTGCGCAACCATTTTATGCCGCAGAAGAGTATCACCAAGACTTTTACAAAAAATCTTCAGCGCATTATAACCGGTATCGGACAATGTCTGGGCGCGACAACTACATAAAAAGCCATTGGTAATAATAAAAGCACAAATTTTAAATTTGTGCTTTTTGTTTTTTTTGAACAAAAAGCAAATTAATCATAGGCTATTTATCATTTTTATTATCCAAATCGGAACTATCTATTCCACTTGTGTTAAAAACGTTCGTCAATATCGAATGTTAGTGGGTTTTATCAATAATGTACGTCGAAAATAACGTGCAAAAAGGGTTGCAAAAAGAAAGAAAAGGTTGTATCATGAAATTCCGTTAGTCATCCAATACATATTGTTTGACAAACGAAAAAAACATTTTAATTTCTCTTGACAAGTTATTCAAGAAGATGATATGATGTTTTAGCTTTCACTTGGAGCGTCGCTAAATTTTTGAAAAAATAATTTCAAAAAAGTGTTGACGCCGAGTTGATAAGATGCTATTATATAGAAGTTGTCACGAACGAAACATCACGTAACACGTGATAACGGATTGACCTTTGAAAACTGAACAAAGAATGAACGAACCAAACGTGCAGGGCATCCTAACGGATGCACATTAAGCCGACACGCAAGTGTCGCAACACAAGTAAGTCAGCAAAACAACAAGAGCAATCAACTT